>CANQUD010000032.1 GCA_947626935.1 uncultured Clostridia bacterium
GTGGGAACGGCAGAACTCGAATCTGCGACCTCTTGCATGTCAAGCAAGCGCTCTAACCAACTGAGCTACGCCCCCGTGCATAACAGTCATATTTTACACAATACGGAGAGACTTGTCAAGCATTTTCTCTCCTTTTTGTATTTTTTTTGAGGATTTTGTCGGAAAGGTCATTTCTTCTTGATGATCCTGAGAGCATTCCGCAGATGATCGGTCTCCTCGGGGGAAAGTTCACTCTTCCGCACGGGGAGAACGGAGACGGAATTCGGATAGAGAAGAAAGAAGCCCTTCCCCTCTTTGACCTTGAAAAAATCGACATAGTAGACTTTGGTCGTCCCCAACCGCTCGCCAAGGCGGATCGAAGTCAGGCACAAATAGTCCTCAAAGAAGGAATATTCATTCGTCTGGGCAGTTTTGTCGACGTTTTTGATGTTCTTTTTGACGGAAAAATAGAAAACGATACCCGTCGCAAAGAGGACCGCCCCTACAAATAACATTGTATACAGCAGCGCCTTCGGGATCGCGGGAAGGATCTCTTCGTCCCTTAAAATAGAAAGAACAATATAGGCAAGCACAAGCGGGATCCCCACGATCATCCCGACGCGGCAATAGATCAGAATCGGCTTTGAAATTTCACGCTGCAAACTCCCGTCGATCAAACACGACGTCACAAGAAAAGGCTTCTCTGCCTCGGGGGAATTCCCCTCATTTTGCTCAATATTTTCAGTATTTTCTTCTATTATGTCAGACATAGTACTATTCAAACCTCGAAATTCTTAATTTTATTCGTACATTTCGTCCTTTGTGCTCCGCGAGAAGAGTTTGTCGATCTCCTCTTTGCAGCGCTGTTCGTCGTCCCCTTTTCCGTAGCAAACGCGATAGACTGCTTCCGTAATGGGCAGCTCGACATGATATTTCTGTCCGAGGTAGCGCATCGCCTCGCTCGTCGCGACCCCCTCCGCAAGCTTCTCAAACCGCTGTCCCTTTGCGAGCATCTCGCCGTACATCCTGTTATGGGAATACTTGGAAAAGAGTGTCGTCTCGTAGTCGCCGAGGTGGGCAAGCCCGTATGCGGAAAGCTCGTTTCCCCCCATCGCCTTGATGAGGCGGGCAACTTCCCGCGCACCGCGGGACATAAGCGGTCCCTTCAGAGGAACGCAGACGACATCGAGGATGCCCGCCGCAATGCCCATGACGTTCTTTGCCGCAGCGCCGATCTCCGTCCCGATCAAGTCGTTCCCGTAGTAGAAACGGATGAGATCGCTCTTGAAGGAATGGACGAGTTCACGCTTCAGACTTTCGTTTTCCGAATCGATGACCATGCAGTTCGGGACACCCTGTACAAAACTTTGGATGTGCCCCGGTCCGACCCAAACGGCGATCTTTTGGGGGGAAATGCCGCTTTCGACCATGATCTCCGAGAGCCGCTTTCCCGTTCCCGTCTCGATCCCCTTCATGCAGAGCACAAAGATCTTTTCGGAAACGTCGAACGCCGTCACCCGCTTCATGAAGCCGCGAAGTCCCTGCGAAGAGATGGATATGACGATCAGTTCCGCACGCTCCACTGTCTCTTTCAGGTCGCAAGTGAGCGTGATCTTTTCGTCGAGCGAAACATAGTCGTTCTTGCCCGTCTGCTTCAGGATTTGATAGGAATAGTCCTCTTCGGGACCCCAGCTGTATACATCGTTGCCGCGGCGGGAAAGGTACCATGCAATGAAGGACCCCCATCTTCCGCATCCCAAAACGCTGATTTTCATAGTTTCACCTTAAATTTCCTTTCTTTCAATGAGCGCACGGGTGAGCGTCACGTCGTCCGTGTACTCCAGTTCGCTGCCGATTGCGATCCCTCGCGCAAGTCTCGTCACCTTGACTCCGAGCGGCTTCAACAGCTTTGCAATGTACATCGCCGTCGCTTCTCCCTCGACATCGGGATTGGTCGCCATGATGACTTCCTGCACATTGCCGTCTTGCACCCGCTCCAGGAGTTCGCGGATGCGGATATCGTTGGGCGTGACGCCGTTCATCGGGTCGATCACGCCGTGCAGGACATGGTAAACGCCCTTATATTCATGGAGCTTTTCAAGGGCGATGACGTCCTTCGGCTCCTTGACGACACAGATGACATTCCCTTCACGGAGACGGCAGACGTCGCAGATGTCCCCTTCGGTGAAATTGCCGCAGATCTTGCAGAAGTGCACCCTCTTTTTGACGCTGAGAATGGCTTCGGCGAATTCATGCGCCTCTGCTTCCGACATCTTGATGACGCGATAGGCATACCGTTGCGCCGTCTTTTTGCCGACCCCGGGCAGCTTGGAAAATTCATTCATCAGCCGACCGATCGGTTCGATAAAGACTTCCACTTAAAAGAGTCCTCCCAAATTCCCGCCCGTTGCGCCGAATTTTGCCATTTTCTCCTGATAGACCGCATCGGCTTTCTTGTAGCCGTCAAGGATCGCCGCAAGGACAAGATCCTCGAGCATCTCGCTGTCCTCGGGGTCGATGACGTCCTTGTCGATCTCGATGCCGTCGATGACTTTCTTTGCATTCATATAGACGACGACCGCTTCTCCGCCCGCCGTTCCGACGATCTCCCACTCTTCGAGGAGCTTTTCGGTCTCCTGCATCTCCTCCTGCATCTTTTGCGCTTGCTTCATGAGATTCTGCATGTTCCCCATGCCGCCCATGTTGCCGCCTCTGCCGTAAGACATGTGTTTTCCTCCTTTATTTCACTTCGATCGGATAGTCTTTGAAATCTCTCTTCAGCTGTTCGATCCCGTCCTGCTTTTCGGGTCCGCGCCTGTTTCTGACGTCGAATTCGGCAATGCCGATCTGTCCGAGCACATCTTTCAGGACCGCTGTGTGTTCATCCCGTCTCAAAGAGCGGAGAACGGTCTCGTTGTCGGTATAGAGAACGAACAAATCACCCTCATACTCCGCTTCGAGATCGGAACAGATCGTCACGAGTACGCCGTTTCTGCATGTTTTCCGCAAAGTCCGCATAAACATGCCGAACGCGGTCATCGCATCCTTCGGCGCCGCTACGGGAGAGACGGGAGGAGTTCCGCTCTCCTTCGGAGCAGAATCCGCAGGCTCTTTCTGCTTTGTGTCGGGCGTCTCTGCCTTGGGCTGTTCAAAGGGCATCTCCCCGTCCGAAAAGTATGCTTCCTCAAAGATCGGTTCTTCGGGCGGGGGCGGAAGCTCTTCGCCCTCGGGTCCGTCCTCTGTCGTCCTTGCTTCTGCCTCATTTCCGATCGGCTGCTCCCGTACGGGTGAGGTCTGGACCGAAGGCTCCTGCCGAACGGAAATACCCGTCTGTTTGAGTTCCGCAAGCTCCTTTTCGAGCGCATTCATGCGGACGAGGAGTGCGTCGATGTCGTAATCTTCCGTCGGAGTCGCGATCCGCATGATCGCCGTCTCCAAAACGATCCGCGGCGATACGGCATAGCGGATCTCGCTCTCCGTCTTTGCCATGATCTCGACCGCCCGCAAGATCGCCTTCCCGTCTGCGCCGTCTGCGATCTGCTTGACTTCGTCATAGAGTTGCTTCGGAAGAGAAAGCAGCTTTTCCGCCGTGCGGCACGTCTTGACGACGAGAACTTGGTTCAAGAGGTCAAGGACATTCCTCAACAGCACCCCCACGGCTTTCCCTTCGGAAAGGATGTGCTCCGTTCTCTCGATCGCCTCGCCGCAGTCGGCATTCAAGAGCGCCGAAACGAGGGCGCAGGTGACATGATGATCCGCCGCGCCAAGGACCGCTGTGACCCCCTCATAGGTGAGTTCGTCCGAATAGGCGATGCACATCTCGGCAATGGAGAGCATGTCGCGGTCACTCCCCGCACCTGCCCTCGCAATGGCGGCGACCGCCTCTTTTTCATACTTTTTTCCGATCCCGTCGAGCACCTTCATGAGATGTTTTTCCAGATCTTCCTCGGGGATCAGCTTGAAATCCAGCCGCATGCAGCGGGAAAGAATGGTCGCGGGGAGCTTCTGCGGCTCCGTCGTCGCAAGAATGAACACGGCGTGCGCGGGCGGCTCTTCCAGAGTCTTAAGGAGAGCATTGAAGGCGCTCTCCGTCAGCATATGGACTTCGTCTACGATAAAGACCTTGTATTTCCCGTTGACAGGAGGATACTGGACCTTTTCACGCAGATCCCTCATCTCATTGACGCCGTTGTTGGATGCGGCGTCGATCTCGGTGACGTCAAGAGATCCGTTTTGCAGCGCAAGGCAGGCGGGACACTTCCCGCACGGCGAACCGTCCACGGGATCCTCGCAGTTGATAGCGCGTGCGAAGATCCGCGCGACCGTCGTTTTGCCTGTGCCGCGGGGTCCCGTGAAGAGATAGGCGTGCCCGATCGATCGGCTCTCAATCTGATTCTTCAGGATGCGGACGACGTGCTCCTGCCGAACCATTTCATCAAATGATTGCGGACGGAATTTTCGGTACAGAGAAAGGTGCATATGACTCCTCAATAGGCAAGAATGCCGACTTTGCGGTCGGGACGTGCGACTTTACGGTTGATGGCATATGTGAAAGCGATCCACAGTCCCAACAAGAGAAAGACAGTCGGGAAATACAGCGCATAGTACCACCATTGCATGGTAAAATCGGGGAAAGGAACCTGTATGATCGATCCGTCGAGGATCTTCGTAAAGACGGCGTTCCCCTCTGCGACCCCGTTCGCGACGCAGATCTCGATATAGATGATGATAGCCGCCAAGACGCCGCCCGTCCAAAAAATATCCGACTTTTTGAGCGGGAACCGCCCGATCACAGCCAATCCGCCGAACAGAAGGATCGCATGGTTGACCATCGCAAGATAGAAGGTCATGTCGTTCGTGTCGCGCGTGCGGAAGATCTGCGGGGCAAAGAAGAACATCAACCCGTAGACAAGCCCGCAGAGGGCGGAGAGCTGGGCGGCGGCGACCTTGAGCGGACGCACGGGAAGGATCGCAGCGATCACATACAAAAAATAGCAGAGAGCGCTGATATCCATGGGCAGACTGCGGGAGCCGAAGTATTCCGCCCCCTTAAAGACGAAAAACCACACCGCGACCCCGTAGACGGCGACAAAGGACAGCATCTTGCTCCGATATGTCGCAAAGCATGCGAGCGGAACAAGGAGCAAGAGCAACAACTGTAAAGCTTGAACGTAGAGATATGGGTTTGAATACATGACAACTCCGAATTGCCGCGATAAAAAACTATTTCAGATATCCGATGAGCTTGCGTTTCGCCCGCGTCAAGGCGTTATCGATGCTCTTGACTTCCTTCCCCGTCGCGGCGGAGATCTGGCGGTAATCCATGCCGTCAAGGTACATCGTCATGACGCGGAACTCAAAATCGCTCAAAACTTTCATGAGCTTTGTGCGGATCTCCTTGGTCGATTCATCGTCGATCAAAAATTCCTCGGGCGATCCGCCGCTCTCGACGGTGTCGGGATCCACGTCCCCGGGGACAATCTGTCTTCCCGCCGCACGCAAGACATCGTAAATGCGGCGCGTCACACAGAGATACGCAAAGTTTTTGAACTGCTTTCCCACTGTGGGGTCGAAGGCACAGATCGCAGTATAGAGTCCGATCATGCCTTCCTGCACAAGATCCTCCGTCTCGCCGCCCTCGAAGAAAAACTTGCGGGCGCGGGCACGGACAGCATTCTTGTACCGAAGAAGAAGTTCCTCTGTTGCCGCCGTTTCGCCGCTTTGCGCTCTCTTCACGAGCGCTTCATCTGTTTCATTTTTCAATTCTTGCACGCACGACCTCATACACGGCGATCCCCAGCGCGACGGACGCGTTGAGCGAATTTACCTTCCCGAAGAGCGGGATAGAGAGGATCTTATCGCATTTTTCCCGCGTCAGGCGTCTGACGCCGCTGTCCTCCCCGCCGACGACAAGCGCGACCTTGCCCGTCAGACGTTCCTCATAGATGCTTTCTCCGCCCGCTTCGAGACCGTAGACCCAATAGCCGCGGGCTTTGAGGGAATCGATGGCGGAATTGACGGAAGAGACCTTGGCGACAGGGAGATGTTCCGCCGCTCCCGCAGAAATGCGGATGACCGCTTCCGTGACACTCGCCCCCTTCGCCTTGGGAATGACGACGCCGTCTGCCCCCGCACACTCCGCAACGCGAATGATCGAGCCGAGATTGTGAACGTCCTCGATCCCGTCGCAGAGGACGATGAGGCTGTTCTCTCCCCCGCCGATGTCCGAAAGATCGGTATAGGTAAAGTCCGTCGTAAAGGCGATGACGCCCTGATGGCGCTTGTCCGCGCTCTCCTTGTCGAGCACGGCGCGGTCCACAAACTGGACTCTCAACCCTTTCTGTCTCGCCTCGGCGAAGATCTTGCCGAGCGTTCCCTGCGCTCCCTTTTCAAGTAAGATCTTATCGATCGTTTTCTCTGTCTTGAGAAGTTCCAAGACGGCGTTTCTTCCCTCTGTTTTCATGAATGCTCCGTAAAGAATAGTGCCTCGATCCGTTCCGTCTGTCCCGTCAGATAGAGATATCCTATGACCGCTTCAAACCCCGTGGAGCGCACATATTCCCCCACGCTCGCATTCTTGCTCTTCGTGGGCTTTTTGGCATTTCTTCCGCGGTGGTAGATCTCCTGCTCCTCTTCCGTCAAGAGCGGAAGGATCTTTTCCAAAAGATCGCTCTGCCCGTGTGCGGAAACGAGTTCGGCGGCTTTTTTGTTGAGTTGACCCGTCTTTTCGCCCGATGAGAGCGCCAATCTCTCCCGCACGATCAACGTATAGACGGCATCCCCCACAAAGGCGAGAACGACGGGGTTCATTTGTCTTGCCCGCATCGTGGATACGGGTCCGCTTTCTGTCAACATTATCCTTATTATAACACACGCACGGGAAAATAGCAAGCAGTTCGGAAAACCATTGTCTGAAAAAGAAAAATTTGGGGAATTTGTTCTCTGCAACACCCCCAAAAAGTTGCATTTCGGCGAAAAAAGATTATAATAGATACGGTTGTCATTGAAGGAACATGAGAGCAGACTATGGAAGCGTTTGAAATTCTTCTTCCCCTCGCCGTCATCCTGCTTCTCTCGAAGCTGATGGGTCTCGGTGCACATAAATGCGGAATGCCCGCCGTTCTCGGCATGCTCGTCGCGGGTATCCTGATCGGGCTGTTGCGCTATATCCCGTGGGAATTTCTGCAAGAGGGCTTTTTCGGGACAGACGTCACAAACGTTTTAAGCGTGATGAGCAAGATCGGCGTCGTTCTCATCATGTTCTCCGCGGGCTTGGGGACAGATCTTAAAAAGTTAAAACAGACGGGCGTGGCATCCGTCGTGATCACAACACTCGGCGTCGTCGTTCCCATGGGTCTCGGCACCCTCGTCGCATTCCTGTTCGCCCGCTTCGGTCTCATTCCCGATAACGGCATCCTCTCCGATCTGTTCTACGGGGCGATCCTCACGGCGACTTCCGTCTCCGTCACCGTCGCCGTTCTCAAGGAACTCGGCAGGCTCGACTCAAAGGTCGGGACTTCCATCGTCGCGGCGGCGGTCATCGATGACGTCATCGGCATCGTCATTCTGTCCGTCCTGACGGGCTTTTCGGGCGGAGCGCAGGGCGGCGGCTGGGACTGGTCGAACCCCGGCGCGGGACTCGTCGTCATCAAGATCGTCCTGTTCTTCCTCGCCGCGATCGCCGTCGGCGTCGGATTGAGAAAGCTCTTCGATCTCATGGAGCGCAAGGCTCCCCACAACCGCAGAGTCCCCATCATCTCCCTTGCCGCATGCTTCCTCTATGCCTATCTTGCGGAAAAGGTGTTCGGTGTCGCGGATATCACGGGCGCCTATATCGCGGGGATCCTTCTCGGCGGAACTCTTTCGGAAACACCCTATGTCGAGGGCAAGGTGGACGAAATGGGCTATCTCATCTTCTCCCCCATCTTCTTTGCCTTCATCGGCATGAGCAATATTCAATATTTTGCACAGATCGACGTCAAATTCCTCGGCTTCGGCATCGCGTTCGTCGCGGCGGGACTGCTGGGAAAATTGATCGGCTGCGGTTTGGGCGCAAAGATCTGCAAATTCTCTTTCAGGGACAGCATCCGCGTGGGACTCGGCATGATGGTACGGGCGGAAGTCGTGCTCATCTGTACCGAAAAGGGCGTCGATGCGGGTCTTGTTGATGCAAAGATCTATCCCTTCGTCATTGTGATCATTCTTCTCTCCTCGATCTTAACGCCGATCTTTATGAAGTCGTCGTACCGACGGGAAGAGAAACTTTTGCAGGGCGAAGAAAAATAAGGGGAAAATCATGAACTATCGGAATTTGGGAAAAAGCGGGCTGAAACTCTCGGAGATCGCGCTCGGGAGCTGGGTGACGGATCTGTCCGATCGGAATGCCGTCGAAAATGCCGAAACGATCGTCGACAAGGCGTTCGACCTCGGTGTGAACTTTTTTGACTGCGCCGATGCCTACTCGGGCGGCGAAGCCGAATGCTTCCTCGGAAAAGTTCTCTCAAAGCACAGACGGAGCGAGTATGTCGTTTCTTCCAAGGTCTTTTTCCCGATGGGAAGGGGCGCAAACGAATGGGGTTGCAGCCGTAAGCATATCAAAGAGCAGCTCGACATCACGCTCAAGAACATGCGTCTCGACTACCTCGACCTCTACTTCTGTCATCGTTTCGACCAGACGACTCCGATTGCGGAAACGGTCGAAGTTCTCTCCGACCTCGTCAAAGAGGGAAAGATCCTCTACTATGGCGTCTCCGAATGGACACCCGCGCAGATCGTCGAAGCGATCCTGACGGCACAGCGCGACGGAAACCGTCCCCTCTCCGTCATCCAACCGCAGTACAATATGGTCGACCGCTACATCGAGGATGAGATCGTCGGGATCTGCGAGCGGTTCGGCATCGGGATCACCCCCTTCTCCCCTCTCTCGCAGGGGTTACTGACAGGGAAATACAGAAAAGGGATGCCTCTTCCCGAGGGATCCCGCGCGACATGGCAGGCGGACAGACAGATCAACAACCTTTTGACCGAAGAAAATCTCGAGAAAGTCGATCGGCTCCTTAAGATCGCGGAGGAACTGCATGTTCCCCTCTCCGTGCTCGCCCTCGCGTGGATCCTGCGGCTGGGGCAGATCTCCTCCGTCATCACGGGCGCGAGCAAGCCCAAACAGCTCGAGAGCAATGTTGCGGCAAGCGGATTTACGATCCCCGCCGATGCGCTTGCCGAGATCGAAAAGATCCTCGACTATCATCCCTTTGTCCGTCGGATCGGCTGATTTTTTATCCAAAAACCATACGAAAAGCGCTTTGAGTTCTCCCAGAGCGCTTTTATTGTACAAAACAGCTTACTTTTATTCGACCGTGACGCTTTTGGCGAGATTTCGGGGCTTGTCGGGGTCGTTTCCGCGGGCGACGGACGTATAATAGGCAAGTAGCTGGAGCGGGATCGCGGAAAGAACGGGCGAGAATACGGGCGGACACTTCGGGATCAGGACGGACGCCTTTACCTCATCCATGCCGCAATATTCCTCAAAACAGGTAACGAGGAAGATCGTCGCACCGCGGGAATATGCCTCATGGACGGCGTTCATCGTCTTTTGGGCGATCTCGCGGCGGGTGACAATGGCGACGACGGGCGTATACGGTTCGATCAAGGCAAGCGTGCCGTGCTTTAACTCCCCCGCCGCATATCCTTCGCTCGGAAGATAGGAGATCTCCTTCAGCTTGAGACTCCCCTCAAGCGCGGTGCACATATCCTCTCCGCGACCGATGAAATAGGCGCTCTTTGCCCCAACGAAGTACGGGACCCAGCTCTGAACGCTCTCGGAAAGAGAAATCGTTCGGAGCGCCTTCCTCTCAAAGCCGTTCAAAGACGGAGCACGTCTCCCCTTCACCGCCGCGAGCGCTTCCGCAAAAGAATAGAGCGTCATGAGCTGGGCATTGAAGCTCTTCGTTGCCGCAACGGCGACCTCTCGTCCCGCCTGCGTGTAGAGAACCGTGTCGGCAAGTCGGGTGAGCGAGGAATATTTCACGTTGACAACGGCAGCGATATAGGCGCCCTTCCTCTTTGCAAGACGGACCGCGGCGATCGTATCGGCGGTTTCCCCGCTCTGGCTGATCGCGATCACCAAAGTTCCGCTTTGTAGGATCGGGTCGGAATCGCGAAATTCACTCGCGACATGGACCTCTACGGGAATACGGCAGATCCGTTCGATTGCCGTCTTTGCGCACAATCCGCTGTGATAAGCCGTCCCGCAGGCGATAATATGGATATACTCTGTCTGACATAGTACTTTGCAAAAGTCGGAATTCCGAAAGTTTTCATCGAATTTTTGTCTCGAAAGACGGAGAACATCGGGGATCTCGTCGATTTCCTTGCGCATATAGTGACGATAGCCCTTGAGGTCCGAGTTCCCCTCTTCAAGGTCGAATGCAATGGGAAATTTGTTTATTTTATCCCCGGAAGAACGGTAGAAATCGATCTCTGTTTCGGAAAGCTGCGCAAATTCCCCGTCATTCAGCGAATACAGCGTCGCATCTTTCTCGGCAACGGCGGAAAGATCGCTTGCGACCACGGCTCCGCCCTTCCCCGTTCCGACGACCAAGGGACTCCGCATGCGGGCGCAGACGAGCTTTCGCGGTTCATCCTCGCAAAAGACAACGAGCGCATACGAACCGTCAAGTCTCGCGCAGCTCTCCATGACCGCGGAGAGCAGATCGCCGCGGTAGGCGTCCGCAATGAGATGCGCGATCACCTCGCTGTCCGTTTCCGAGGAAAAGATCTCTCCCCTTTGTAAGAGATCCTGCTTGAGTTTTTGCGCGTTTTCAATGATCCCGTTATGGACGAGGGTGATTCTTTGATAGGTATGGGGATGTGCGTTTTCGACGTTGATGCCGCCGTGGGTCGCCCAACGTGTATGTCCGATCCCGAGCGTTCCGCGCAAGCCTCTCGCCCCTTCGATCTCCCTCACCCGTCCCGTTTTTTTGACAATTTCCAGTGAATTTCCGTCTGAAACGGCGATCCCGACCGAATCATATCCCCGATATTCGAGTTGATACAGCCCGTCGATCAAGATTGGCGCCGCCTGCCGCTTCCCGACGTACCCGACGATCCCGCACATCAAAGCACCTCCCCGACGTGTCGGATCGCACGCTCCAACTGCGAAACGGCAGAATGGCACAGCGCATCGTCGTTTCCTTCCGCAAGAATGCGGATCACGGGTTCCGTCCCCGAAGCACGAAGGAGAATTCTGCCATCATAAAGCGTCTTTTGGGCATCTGAAATGGCTTTTTGGACATTTTCAGCCCTCAAAACAGCGTCTTTGTCCTTGACCTTTATGCTTTTCAGGTACTGCGGAACACGGTGGAACCCCTCCACGAGGCAAGAGAGCGGACACTTGCTTTCGATCATTGTCTCCATGACCTTAAGCGCCGTCAGGATCCCGTCGCCCGTCGCGGAGAATTTTCTGAAAATAATATGCCCCGACTGCTCCCCGCCGAGCATGTACCCGCTCGATACGAGTTCATCGTGCACGAATTTGTCCCCGACGTCACAGCGAAACAGCTTGATTTCGTCCCGCGCGAGACTCTCTTCCAGCCCCAAATTGCTCATAACGGTCGCCACGACGCCGTTTCGCTCGAGTTCTCCGCGGTTCTTCATCGCGCGGGCGATCAGATAAAGGATCCCGTCGCCGTCAACGACATCCCCGCGTTCATCGACGCAGACACATCGATCGGCGTCGCCGTCAAATGCGAATCCAACATCCAGATTTCGCTCCGTAACGAGTGTTTTGAGCGCATCGATATGTGTGGAACCGCAGTTTTCATTGATATTCATGCCGTTCGGCTCGACACCGATCGCAAATACGGTCGCGCCGAGGGCGTCAAAGACCGCCTTTGAAATTTGCCAAGCGCTGCCGTTCGCACAGTCAAGCCCCACACGCATGCCGCGAAACGACGCTCGGGAGAGCGTCAGAAGATAAGCAAGATATCTGTTTCTGCCCGCGACGAAGTCGACGGTACGACCGATTTCATCCTCGGTGGCGAGAGGCAGAGTTCCGCCGTCGAGATATTCTTCAATACAATTTTGGACGTGCTCCTCGAGCTTTTCACCGCCCGCATTGAAGAGCTTGATCCCGTTGTCCGTGTACGGATTATGGCTTGCGGAGATCATCACGCCGCAATCGAACCCTTCCGTTCGGGTCAGATAGGAAACGGACGGCGTCGTCGTGACATGTAAAAGATAGACGTCAGCCCCCGAGGCGGTCGCGCCTGCCGTCAAGGCATACTCGAACATGTACGATGAAAGACGGGTGTCCTTGCCGACAACGATCTTGGCTCTGTCCCGCTTCCCGCGCGAAAAATGCTTGCCCAAAAACCGTCCCACACGGAAGGCATGGACAGCCGTCAGCGTCTCGTTCGCCCTTCCGCGGAAGCCGTCCGTGCCGAAATATTTTCCCAAAAGAATACCTCCCGATTCCGATGATACCCAACTTAAACCATCGTATGAGGAGGCGAGTTTTTTTGTGAAAACAGCCGTTTTTGAGAACTTTTGCTCAAAAACGGCTGTTTATGTCTGACATAGTACTATGCAAATCTCAAAAATCAGCGTGCATCAAGGCTCTCTTTTCGGCAATCAGGTAAGAATCGTAGACTTTCTTGGCTTCTGCCCGATCGCTCGGCACAAAGACTTTTTCGCATTCCCTTCTTTGTGAGATCTCTGCAAATGACATCTCTCCTCTCGACATGGCGCAAAGATATGCGGCGCCGAGCGCCGTGCTCTCCCGCTCTTTCGGACGGTTGACATTCGCCCCCAAAACGTTCGCCTGAAACTGCATCAAAAAGTTGTTCTGCGAAGCCCCACCGTCACATTTGATCTCCTTCAATAAAATATTGCTGTCCTTTGTCATACAGTCGAGAAGTTCCCTTGCCCCGCAAGCGATGCTCTCGAGAACGGCTCGCACGATGTGTGCGCGTGTCGTGCCGCGCGTGATCCCGCACAGCATTCCCCGCGCGTCGCTGTTCCAATGCGGTGCTCCGATCCCCGTGAACGCAGGGACAAACGACACACCGCCCGAGTCGGGAACGGAGAGTGCGATCCTCTCGCTCTCGGCGGACGACGGAAGGATCTCCAGTCCGTCTCTCAGCCATTGGATCGCAGATCCAGCATGGAACATGCTCCCCTCGAGCGCATAAACGGTCTTTCCTCCGAACTGATAGGCGATCGTGGAGAGCAAACCGCTCTCGGAGCGGATCAACTTTTCTCCCGTATGAAAGAGCAGGAACAGTCCCGTCCCGTAGGTGATTTTCCCTTCCCCTTCCGAGAGCGCAGCTTGTCCGATGAGCGCCGCCTGTTGGTCCCCCGCGACGCCCGCAAGGGCAATTTCCGTCCCTCCGATATTCGCCGTGCCGAATTGTGCGTCCGAAGCGCGGACTTCAGGCAGGATCTCGCGCGGGATCCCAAAGAACTTCAAAAGTTCCTCGTCATAATCGAGCGCGTGGATGTCGTAAAGCATCGTGCGCGAGGCGTTGGTCACGTCCGTCGCAAAGACTTTCCCGCCCGTGAGTTTGAAAATCAGATAACTGTCGACGGTGCCCGCACAGAGTTTCCCCTCTTTGAGCAATTCGCGTGCTACGGGGACATTTTCGATCGCCCACTTGATCTTGCTTGCCGAAAAGTACGCATCATTTGTAAGCCCCGTGCGCTCCCGTACCAGTTTTACGATCTCACGCGGCATATTTTTGCAGAATTCGCTCGTACGCCTGCATTGCCAAACGATCGCGGGACAAGCAGGTTCCCCCGTCTCTCTGTTCCACAGAACAACAGTCTCCCTTTGATTCGTAATTCCGATCCCTGCGGCTTTCCCCTTGGCGAACATCAGGCAGTCATTGAGCACGTACGCCGCCTTGAAATAAATTTCATTGGCGTCCTGCTCCACCCAACCCGAGAACGGATACCTGCTTTCGACTTCCTGTCTGGCGCCATGCACGAAAATGCCCTTCTCAATATCGTAGAGAAAGGCACGGATGCTCGTCGTGCCTGCATCGAGCGCGATCACATATTTCATACTTCACCTGTTTTTCGAAAAATACCCCCGCAAGGGGGCGATTCATCGGATTTGTGCAAAATTCAAGATATTTGTATAGATCTCCGTATCGGACGGCAGGAAAGTGTTGAAAATGACCTTCATGTCACTTCCCGTCTTGATCTTCCAGTTGAGGACGGCGCCCGTAGCGATCTCCGCGGCGGCTTCGCGGGGAAAGTTGAAAACGCCCGTGGAAATACAGCAGAACGCGATGCTCTTCAATCCCGCCTCCGCGGCAAGGTTGAGACAAGAGATATAGCACGAACGCAAAGCCCCGCGATCTTCCCGCGAAGGCTCCCCAGCGATCATGGGACCGACAGTATGCAATACATACTTGCTCGGAAGATTGTACGCCCGCGTGATCTTTGCGCCGCCGATTTCTTCTTCCTGATCCTGCGCCGCGACAAGTTTTGCACAGTCGTCACGGAGCTGCATGCCCGCATACGAATGAATGACATTGTCGATGCAGTTGTGCCCGGGAAGAAAACACCCGAGCAGCGAGGAGTTGGCTGCATTCACGATCCCGTCTGCGCCGACCCGCGTGATGTCTCCCTGCCACAGTCCGATGCCGTAATCGCGGAATACGATATCCTCAACTCCGACGATGCCTCGTTCGACCGTCTCCGTCCAAAACAGGCGATCCTGTACTTTCAGGACTTCATGCGGAATGGGAAGAGGCATTCTCTTATTCATGAGCCGCCGTATCATGTCCCTTCTCTTTTCGTAGGGAGCGTTGAAAGCGGCGATCAACCCCTGTTCCTTCAGCAAAAATTTCAAAAGCTCGTTGCAGCTTTCCTCTTTTTGCTCTTGATCCAGCAGTTCTGACCTCGGATAGGGCGACAGATCGATGATCGTGCGGGTTTCGTTCAACGTCATTTGAGTTCCCCTTTCAAATACGTTCTACCGTGTGCAATACACCTTGTATTTCTATTATACGATATCAAAGAAAAATTTTCAAGACCCCTTTCTTCAAAATCGTTGATTTTTTCTGGAATTTCATATATACTTTTGCCTATGGAAGAAACATCGATGAAACATCCGACCGAAAAATTCCCCTTCAAGTTCTCGGCAATGATGATCTTTGCGCTCTGCCTGCTGCTCCTTCTCTGCGCAGGCGGATTTGGTTTGACGGTTTGGCAATTTATTGAATTTCTGAAGGGTGATTTAAGTTCCTTTTGGGAATGGCTGAAATACATCCTGATGTTCGTCGTCTGCGGACTGCTCTTCTGCCTGTCCCTCGCCATGCTCATCAAGTCGCAATATATCGTCACAGACACCGAACTCATCCTGCAATTCGGCTTCATCAAGACGCGCTATGCAATCAAGAAGATCAAATCTCTGCGACATTTTATGGGTTCGGGACGTCTCGCCGTCTATTTCGATGACATGAAGAACCAATACGCGATCATTGTCGTCAAGGAAAGCTGGTTCGACGCCTTTGCGAAGGCTTTGCAGACGCGAAACGATGCGATCGATTTTGACTTTACTTCCGCCGAAGAGGAAGCCGACTGGAAAAAGAAATAACTCGCAAAGCCGTCCTTTATAGAGGACGGCTCCATTTTACTGTGCGTAAAAATCTTTTCGGGTGTTCTTCCAAACTTTTGCGGCAAAGTGTATCCGCCAGCTCATCGGGATCAAGTGTGTCCCGAAGTTCGTCAATTTGTTCCAAAAGCCGATGATGACCCGCCGCTTGTTCTTTTTGACGGCTTTCAATGCCTTGGCGGCGACTTTTTCGGGGTCCATAGCGGAAACAGCCCCATATCCCCCGTGCGCCTTGATGTTTTCCTTGATGTCCTCTCGGGTCGGCATTCCGCCCGGGAGCACGACGGTGACTTTCGCCTTCCCTTTCAGTTCTGTGCGGAGCGCCATGCAAAAGTACTCGAGCGCTTTCTTCGTGGCGGCGTACAACGCAAAATACGGTTCGGGGAGAATGGCTGTTACGCTTCCGATACAGAGGATCTCCGTCGTTCCATCAAGCGGAGACCTTTCGAGAAAGGATTTGATGAAGGAAACAGCGCCCTCAAAATTTACCCGCGTCTGGGTGACGATGCGCTGCTCATCGTATTCTTCAAACGCCATCTGCGTGTCAACGCCTGCGACGTAGACCAAACGGTCGAACGAGATCTGTTTGTCATCGGCATACGCAAAGAATGCCGCACGGCTCTTTTCGTCGCGCAGGTCGCACGGAAAGGTCTCGACCGAACTTCCACGCTCTCCTAACCTTTCTTTGACCGATGCAAGCTTATCTTTGCTTCTCCCCGTAAGAAAGAGCGGCGTGTTATCTTCACAGAAGATCTTTGTGAATGCGCTGCCGAGTCCGCCGCATGCGCCTGTGACAAGTGTATATCGCATGAGTTCTCCTTTCGACCGTCCGAAAAACAGATTTTTTTCATTATACCACACTTGGACGGATCGGGCAAAAGATTTTTTGCAAAAGACATAAAAATCGGTTGCATTTTGCGGGCATTTGGTGTAAAATAACCATTGTCTTGCAGAGATGTCTGAGTGGCTTAAGGAGCACGATTGGAAATCGTGTGATGGTGGTGAATCATCCCGGGGTTCAAATCCCCGTCTCTGCGCCAATGGTGATAGCGTTTGAACACCGAAAATGTGTTCAAGCGCTGTTTTCATTTCTTCAAGTCTGACGT
>CANQUD010000033.1 GCA_947626935.1 uncultured Clostridia bacterium
ACGGGGGCGTAGCTCAGTTGGTTAGAGCGCTTGCTTGACATGCAAGAGGTCGCAGATTCGAGTTCTGCCGTTCCCACCACAGGACCCTGTATATTGTGCCGTTTATTCTTTAGCGCCAATATATGGGGTTTTGTTTTGATAAAATCCGCCCGAGGGCGGATTTTATCTATTGTTTTGCCTCTCGGTCCATGGCGCGTTTGAGATCCCGTTCTTTGATCGCCTGTTTCTTGTCGTAGGTATGTTTTCCCTTGCAGAGGGCGATTTCGACCTTGATGAGCGCATCTTTGAAGTAAATCTTGAGCGGAACAAGGGTATATCCCCGTTCGTTGACCCGTCCGACGATCTTTGAGATCTCGATGCGGTGCAGGAGCAGCTTTCTGTCCTTTCTCGAGTCGCGTGTGGAGAAGGCGCCGCTCTTGTCGTACAGGGCGATGTGCATGTTTTTGAGGAAGATCTCTCCGCCCCGAATTTCGCAGAAACTTTCCCCGAGAGAGGTTTTGCCCGCACGGAGCGACTTCACTTCGGCGCCCTCGAGAACGATGCCCGCCTCGTATTTGTCGCCGATAAAATATTCAAACGAAGCCGATTTGTTGACTGCAATGATCTTCATAACCGAATTATAGCATAGACAGAGGGGAATGTCAAAGTATTTTGAGAAGGGCAAACTGCACGCGCCGCGCTCCGCGGTCGACCCCGACGACCTTGATCTTCAACCGCTGTCCGAGACGGAAGGAATTCTTTGTGCCGCGGAGCAGAAATCTTTCTTCGAGATATTCGTAGCTGTCGTCGGGGAGCGTTTCGACGGGGATCAACCCCTCGACCGAATTGTCAAGTTCCGCAAAGAGACCGAAAGAGGTGACGCCCGAGACGGTCGCCTCATACTCTTCTCCGATCCTTTTCTCCATGTAGGCGGCGATGTAGAGCGCGTCGACGTCCCGTTCGGCTTCCGTTGCATTCTTCTCGCAGGCGGAAGAGCGCATCGCAGCGGTCCCGACAAAGTCCCGACAGCGCTCCCGCGCCGCGTTTTCGTCCTTGAGGGCATCCTTGATGATGCGGTGGATGCAGAGATCGGGATAGCGGCGGATGGGGGAAGTGAAGTGGCAATAACATTCGGAAGCCAGACCGAAATGCCCGATATTCTCGTCCGAATAGACCGCCTTCATCATCGAGCGCAGCATCACGCGGTTGGCAACGGAATAGAGCGGGGAGCCTTCAAGTTTTCCGAGGAGCGCCTGATAGTCCCGCGGGGAAACATTTGAGGGGTCGAAAGACGCTCCGACGCCGATTCCCTTCAAAAATTCCTTGAAAGAGGACGCTTTTTCGGCGGAAGGTCTCTCGTGCACCCGATAGATGAACGGCATCTGCTTTTCGGTCATGATCTCCGCGACGGATTCGTTGGCAAGGATCATGAACTGTTCGATCATATCGTGCGAGACCGTCCGTTCAAAGGTCGGAATGTCGATCTTGCTGCCGTCAAAGAGGATCTTTGTCTCCTTGATATCCATGTCGACGCCGCCCTTGCGGCTTCTCGCGGCTTTCAGGATCTGCGTAAGTTCTACGGCTGTTTTGACAAATCCGATAAGGTCGGGAAACAATTTTATCGCCGCTTTCTCGCCGTTCGCAATCGAAGTGACTTCGGTGTAGGTCATTCTGTGGCGGGAACAGATGACAGAGGGGACGATCTTCTTTTTGACGACGTCTCCGCGGCGGTTCACCATCATGAGGCAGGAGAGGGTAAGGCGCGGTACGCCCTCGTTGAGGGAGCAAATTCCGTTCGAAAGAGAGGGCGGGAGCATTGGCAGGACACGGTCGGGGAAATAGACGCTCGTCCCGCGCTTGAAGGCTTCCGCCTCGAGTTGGCTGTTGCGCTTGACATAATGCGAAACGTCGGCGATGTGCACTCCGAGTTCATAAAATTCACCCTTCTTTTCAACGGAGATCGCGTCGTCGATGTCCCGCGTGTCCTCGCCGTCGACCGTGATGATGAGTTTTTCCCGCAGATCGAGCCGTGCTTCCGACGAGAGAAGGGGATCCATCTTTGCCTGTTTTTCGCCTTCGCGGAGAACTTCTTCGGGGAATTCCTCGCGCAGAGCATGCGCACGGATGAGGGCAAGTTCCTCGGTGAAGAAGTCGCCGTCCTTGCCGAGGATCTCCTTGACTTCGCCGATCGGCTGTTTCCCGTCATACGATTTGATCGTGACGAGCACCTTTTCATTGCCGCGGCAGCCGCCCGTATGACCTCTCGGGATGAGGATATCTTCCGTGTACCTTTTGTCGTCTGCGGTGACGAAACTTCCCTGTTTTTCGAAATGAAATACGCCGACCGTCTCGCGGATCCCTCTCTGAAGGATGGCGAGGACTTCGCCCTCGTCACCGTTCCGTCCGCCCGTGCAGTAGCAGAGGACGTCGTCCCCGTGCAGGGCGTTTTTCATGGCTCTCGGCAACAGAAAGAGGTCCGCTGTGCCGTCGTCGGGCACAAAAAAGGCAAAGCCGCGCTCATTGCCGACGATCTTTCCGCGTTTTGCGCCGAATTGTTCCGCCGTTCCGACCCGTCCGTCACTGTCCGCGAGCAATTCTCCGCTCCGCACGAGAGAATAGATCATATCCTTGAGGACGAACGCTTCCTTTTTGCCGAGGCGAAGTTTCCTTGCGATTTCCTCGGGGCGCTCAAGAAAAAACGTTCCGTCCTTGATTTTCGATAAGAGTACCTGTTTTACGTTCAATTTTTCTCCTTTTCGGCAAATAAATAGGGCGACCTGAAAGCCGCCCTTGTGAATGTTCCATTAAGTCCAGATGCCGTCGATCTGCAGGATGAAGAACACGATCGAAAGTACCGCAAGCACACCCAAGCAGATGTATGTCCAAAGCTTGAGCTTTGCTTCGGTAGATTTGCCCTTGTTCTTGCCGTAGAACGTCTCGCTGGAGCCGCCGAGGGCATCGATCCCGTTGGAATTCCCGGGGGTAAGCATGACAAGTATGATCGCCGCAAGCGCCGCAACGAACATGAGAGCGATGAACACAAAGCTTACGGTACGGTAGGTGTAGTACACCGGCAGATCACGTGCGGGAGCAAGCAGACTTGCAATGTAAGAAACAACATCCATATCTGTTAATCCTTTTGTTTTTTACAAAATTCATTAGAAAGTATACCATAGCAAGAGACAAATTGCAAGTTATTTTACGGTTATTTTGGAAAATTCTTTTTGAAAACGGAAATCCTCAAGCGGAACAAGGAGAAAATCGGGTGTCCCGTCTCCTTGGATGAAAAAATTCCTTTTCGCCGAAATTCGGACGGGGGAATTTATGGCGGATCATTGACAAAACGAAAAAGCTATATTATAATTTAGGTATGGATAATCTTATTCTTATCGGAATGCCTTCCGCGGGGAAGAGCACTGCAGGAGTCTTGCTTGCAAAGAGGATCGGTTACGGCTTTGTGGACTGCGATCTGATGATCCAAGGGGAGGAGAAGAAGCTTCTTCCCGACCTCATCCAAGAGCGCGGACCCGAGGGATTCCTCGAGGTCGAGAATCGCGTCTGTTCGGGACTCTATGTGTCCCGTTGCGTCGTCGCGACGGGCGGAAGCGTCTGCTATTGCGAATCTGCAATGGAGCATCTCCGCTCCCTCGGGACCATCGTCTACCTCGAGATCAGCGCAGAAGAGGCGGAGCGTCGGATCACCACCTTCAAGCGGCGCGACGTCGTCATGCGGAGCGGCATCACGACGATCAAGGCGCTGCATGCGGAGCGGGTCCCGCTCTACGAGAAGTATGCCGATATCGTCGTGGACTGCAACGGGCTTTCTATCGATGAGACGGTCGAAACGCTTGCTGCAGCGGCGGGCTTTCACCAAGCGTGAGAGTCCTGATCTACGGCGCAGGCGCCATGGGGACGAGCCTCGGCGTGCTGTTGACGCGCGGGGGCGTCTCCTGTGAGCTTGTGACCCGTAACGCGGCGCATATCGAAAGCATGAAAACGCAGGGTGCGATCCTGACCGAAGGCGGAAAAGAGAGCTTGACGCCCGTTTCCGCATGTCTGCCGCAGGAGATGCAGGGGAAGTACGACGTCATCTTTCTTTCCGTGCGGCAGAGGGAAAATCGGGATGCCGCCCGCTTTTTATTGCCTTTTCTCGCCGAAAACGGGGCGGTCGTCACCGTGCAAAACGGCTTGCCCGAGGAAGAACTTTCCAAGGTCTTCGGAGCACAACGGATGTATGGTGCGGCGCTCGGTTGGGGCGCGGAACTGGTTGCCGCGGGGAAGGTCAACGTCACGTCCGAAGAATATCGGCTTGCCTTCGGCGCCTATGGCGAGGGAAGGGAAGCCGGGAAGATCGCAGAGCTGCTACGGCAAAGCGGCATGGAAGTCACGATCGGCGATCTCAAGGAGATCCGCTATTCGAAGCTTGTCGTCAATGCGGCGCTCTCCACGCTCTCCGCGATCTCGGGACTGACGTTCGGAGAACTTTCCAAAAAACATAAGAAACTTGTCCTCACGCTCATGCGGGAAACGGTCTCTGTCGCAAGGGCGGACGGCTGTAAAAAGCTTGTGCAAAACGGGCACGACATCGGGAAACTCTTCAAAAGTCCCTTTGCGGGTGTCCTTTTGCCCATCGCGATGAAGAAGCATCGCATGATCCGCTCGGGGATGCTCAAGGACCTCGAAGCGGGGCGACGCTGCGACGTCGATTTTGTCGCGGGCGCAGTGATGAAGGCGGGGGAACGGCTCGGCGTGGAGACGCCCAAGCTCCGTGCCGCCGTCTCGCTCGTGCATGACATCGAAAACGGTCTTGCGGAGCTTTCTCCCGAGAGCCTGAAATTGCTTTGATTTCTATTTTTAAGGAGAACTATGGACTATAAAGCTTTGGCGGAGCGCTTGCTCCCCGGGAACTATCCCGATCTTGACTCTTACGAGAAATTATATCCGCCGCGCGATCTCCCCAAGGGGGCGCAAGTGACCCGTCTCGCCCCGTCGCCGACGGGGTTCATCCATCTCGGAAACCTGTTCAGCGCCACAGCCGACGAACGTCTCGCCCACCAAAACGGCGGCGTTCTCTATCTCCGCATCGAGGATACCGACTTAAAGCGCAAGGTGGACGGCGCGGTCGAAGCCGTCATCAGCGCCCTCAAATATTTCGACATCAAGTTCGATGAGGGGGCGGAGATCGGCGGTGACGAGACGTATGCGCCGTGGTATCAACGGCAGAGGGCGGAGATCTACCGCGCCTTTGTCAAGCATCTCATCGAGATCGGCAGAGCCTATCCCTGTTTTTGCACCGAGGACGAACTTACCAAGCTCCGCGAAGAGCAGACGGCGAAGAAGGAGATCACGGGCTACTACGGCAAGTATGCGAAATGCCGCAACCTTACCGAAGAGGAGATCTACAAAAATCTCGATGCGGGCAAGCCCTTTGTCATTCGTCTGCGGTCGATGGGCAACCCCGAGAATAAGATCAAATTCCACGACGAGATCAAGGGGGACGTCACCGTCACCGAAAACGACCAGGATGTCGTCATTTTGAAGTCGGACGGAATTCCCACTTACCACTTCGCCCATGCCATCGACGATCACTTCATGCGCACGACGCTTGTCATCCGCGGCGAGGAGTGGCTGGCTTCTCTTCCCATCCACATCGAACTCTTCCATGTGCTCGGCTTTGAACTTCCGCACTATGCGCACCACTGTTCCCTCATGAAGCAGGACGGCGAGACCCGCCGCAAACTCTCCAAGCGCAAGGACCCCGAACTCTCGCTTGAATTTTACAGAAAAGAGGGGTATTTCCCCCGCGCCGTCAAGGTGTATATGCTCACGCTCCTCAATTCCAACTTCGAGGAGTGGTATCTGAAGAATCCCGACAAGCCGCTTGAGGAGTTCAAATTTTCCGCAGAGAAGATGTCAAAGAGCGGGGCGCTGTTCGACCTCGACAAGCTCAACGACATCTCCAAAAATGAGCTTTCCAAGCTTTCCGCCGAGGAAATGCTCGACTTTTTGAAAGTTTGGGCGGACGAATTCGGCACT
Organism: uncultured Clostridia bacterium; assembly: GCA_947626935.1. Lineage (GTDB taxonomy): Bacteria > Bacillota > Clostridia > Christensenellales > Borkfalkiaceae > Gallimonas. Next base: position 6,016 of record CANQUD010000033.1, read on the forward strand.
GCGGCGCAAAAATCGTGGTTTATGGACCGCGAAAAGATGGTTCAGGTCCTTACGCTCTGCATGGGCATCGGCGGAAAAAAGCGGCGCAAAGATTTCACGACGGCGTCGCAGGCGATGGACTTCATCAAATATTTCTTTGAACGTCCCGCAGAGGTGGACGAATATCGCGTCGACGGCGAGACGAAGAGGGCGATCCTGCATGGATTCCTTGCAAAGTACGATCCGAAGGACGACGCGCAGAGCTGGTTCGCAAAGATCAAGGAGATTGCGGCAGAAAACGGCTTTGCAGCCGAGATGAAGGACTACAAACTCGCCCCCGATTCCTACAAGGGGAGCGTCGCCGACGTTGCGGAAGTTTTGCGGATCGCGACGACGGGGAAGGCGAACACGCCCGACCTCTGGACGATCCAACAGATCTTGGGAGAAAAAGAGACCAAAGAGAGGGTCAAGGAACAGATATGAGCAGAGCCGACCTTATCTTCATCGAGAACTGCAAAAATATCCTCGAAAACGGCGTTTGGGACACCGAACTGAACGTCCGTCCGCATTGGGACGACGGGACGCCCGCCCATACGGTCAAAAAATTCGGGATCGTCAACCGCTACGACCTTGCAAAGGAGTTTCCGATCCTGACTCTTCGGCGTACAGCGTTCAAGAGCTGCATCGACGAGATCTTATGGATCTGGCAGAAGAAGAGCAATAACATCCACGACCTGCATTCCCACATCTGGGACAGCTGGGCGGATGAAAGCGGGAGCATCGGCAAAGCATACGGCTACCAACTTGCACAGAAGTCAGTCTATCAAGAGGGGGAGTTCGATCAAGTCGATCGGGTGCTCTATGATCTGAAAAACAACCCCGCTTCCCGCAGGATCCTGACCAACCTCTATAATTTTCACGATCTGCACGAGATGAACCTCTATCCGTGTGCCTATTCCATGACCTTCAACGTCTCGGGCGATACGCTCAACGGCATCCTCAACCAACGTTCAAATGATGTTCTGACGGCGAACAACTGGAATGTCGTGCAGTACGCGATTCTCCTCATCATGTTTGCACAGGTCAGCGGACTCAAGGCGGGGGAACTCATTCATGTCATCGCCGATGCACACATCTACGACCGCCACGTCGAGACGGTGAGGGAGATCATCGCGAAGGAACCTCTCCCTGCACCGAAGCTTGTCGTCGACCCCGACATCAAGAATTTCTACGATTTCACAGTCGATTCTTTCCGTCTGGAAAACTACGAATACCATCCGCTCGATAGGAAAATCCCTGTCGCAATCTGAAAAAATCGGATCATTTCGCTTGATTTTAGAGATTTTGCATAGTACTATGTCACGCATAATAGGAGAAAAATACCGTGAAGGCGATCTTTCATGCGGATAAAAAGTGGGGCATCGGGAAACAGAACGATCTGATGTTTTCTCTTCCCAAAGACATGAAGTTTTTCCGCGAAACGACGTCGGGAAAGGTCGTCGTCATGGGGCGGAACACGCTTTTGTCCTTCCCGAACGGGAAACCCCTCAAAAACCGTGTCAACATCGTGCTCTCTCCGAGCGACATCGATGGGGTCAAGACGGTCCATGACCTTGATGAACTTTTTGAGGAAGTCAAAAAATATTCGCCCGATGACGTCTTTGTCATTGGCGGTGCGACTGTCTACAGAACACTGATCCCATATTGTACCGAAGTATTGGTGACGAAAGTGGATGCGGACGGCGGGGCTGAAGTCTTTGTTCCGAATCTCGACCTCGACCAAGGCTTTGAATGTGTCTCCGAGAGCGCTCCCGTCGACGACAACGGCTATTCGATCCGCTTCTGTCTGTATCGGAATCGCTTTGTTCGTTCCTATCAAACATAAAAATGACCCGCCCTTAATGAAAGGCGGGCTGTTTTTTAATTGAATTTTGATCCCGACGACTCGGTACTCTCTTTGCCGTTCGGGCGGATAAAATGTTTCCATATCCCTGTAGGATGCCGTTTTGACCGTTTCATCCGTATATCCGCAGTCGGAAAGGGGCAGGGATCGGTAGAGTTCCTCAAAATTTTTGAAAATATAGAGAGCGAGTACCTCGGCATCGAGTGATGCTCCGTCGTCTTCCCGAAGGAATCTGATCTCATCGCCGACCTTGATCATTCTTCTTTTTTCGTCGTAGAGACGAAGTTCGATCGTCTTTTTCCCGCTTGCAACCATCGCAAAGGGGATAGGATCGAGTTTCATCGTATGCGTCATGAGAAAATGATAGCATAAAGTCCTTCCAAATACAAGATGTACGGGGGAAATTTTCGAATACCCGTATTTTTTTGTTGTGTTTTTCGGGGAGATGTATTATAATTTCGGGTGGAATTCAAGAGGAAATTATGGTTAGAAACGATTTACGGAACATTGCGATCATCGCGCACGTCGACCACGGCAAGACGACCCTTGTCGATCAGATGCTCAAGCAAGCGGGGACCTTCCGCGAAAATCAGGTCGTCGAGGAACGTGTCATGGACTCGGGCGACCTCGAGCGCGAGCGCGGCATCACCATTCTGGCAAAGAATACGTCCGTTCACTATAAGGGCGTGAAGATCAACATCGTCGATACCCCGGGGCATGCAGATTTTTCGGGCGAAGTCGAACGTTCCCTCAAAATGGTCTCGGGCGTTCTCATTCTTGTGGATGCAGCCGAGGGACCCATGCCGCAGACGCGTTTTGTCACCCAAAAGGCGCTTGAACTCGGGTTGAAACTCATTATCGTCATCAATAAGGTGGACCGTCCCGACGCTCGTCTCGGCGAAGTCGAGGACGAAGTTCTCGAACTTTTGATGGATCTCAACGCCTCGGATGAACAACTCGACAGCCCGTTTCTCTACTGTTCGGGAAGAGCGGGAACGTCCACGCTCGATCCAAATGCCGTCGGCTCCGATTTGACGCCGCTCTTCGATACGATCTTGTCGCATTTTCCTCCGCTTGAGATGGACGATGAGGGTCCTTTACAGCTCCTCGTTTCATCCATTGATTACAATGACTATGTCGGAAGGATCGGAATTGGCAGGATCGAGCGGGGCGTTGCGAAACAAGGTGCGGACGTCACCGTCTGCAACTATAACCATAAAGAAGTCAATCTCAAGGGGAAGCTCGTCAACCTCTATGAGATCGAGGGGTTGGAGCGTGTTCCGTGCGAAACGGCATGCGCGGGCGACATCGTCTGCTTTTCGGGTCTCGAGAAGATCAACATCGGCGATACCGTCTGCGCTTCCGAATGTGTGGAGCCTGTCTCCTTCGTCAAGATCTCCGAACCGACCGTTGAGATGATCTTTTCCGTCAATGATTCGCCCTTTGCGGGGAAAGAGGGGAAATTTGTCACGACGCGGCACCTTCGCGAAAGATTGTACCGCGAACTCCTGCGCGATGTGTCCCTTCGGGTCGAGGATACCGATTCGACCGACGCTTTCCGCGTGAGCGGAAGGGGGGAGATGCACTTGAGCATCCTCATCGAGACGATGCGCCGCGAAGGATATGAGTTTCAGGTCAGCTCGCCCAAGGTCCTCTACAAGATGATCGACGGCGAAAAGTATGAACCCGTCGAACGGCTCATCGTCGATGTTCCCGAGGACATGACGGGTCCCGTGTTCCAGAGTATGGGAACGAGAAAGGGCGAACTCGTACACATGAGCGCCATGGGTTCGAGAATGCGTTTGGAATTTTTGGTCCCTGCCCGCGGACTCTTCGGCTACAAGAGTGAATTCTTGACGGACACGAAGGGCGAAGGCGTCATGAGTTCGGTGTTCTTCGAGTATCAACCCTATAAAGGAGAGATCGAGCGGAGAAGTTCAGGCTCGCTGGTCGCATTTGAGACGGGGGAAGCCGTCACGTACGGACTCTTCAACGCACAGGGAAGGGGACCGCTCTTCATCGGTCCCGGGACACAGGTGTACGAAGGGATGGTCGTCGGGTATTCCCCGAAAGACGAGGACATCAATGTCAACGTCTGCAAGACGAAACACTTGACGAATACCCGTTCTTCTTCCTCGGACGAAGCGCTCCGCCTCATCACCCCCAAGAAATTGTCGCTCGAAGAAGCGCTCGAATTCATCGCCGACGACGAACTTTTGGAAGTCACGCCGACGAATGTCCGCCTTCGCAAGCGCATTTTGGACAGCGAACTCCGCGCAAAAGCCCGTGCAAAGGCAAAAATGGGCGATTAACACAGTACTATGTCAGACATAATATCGTTCAAAAAGCAAAAAAAGGCAGGGTTTCCTGCTTTTTTTCATACAATCGGCTTCGATCGCATATATTTTACCATGCGCGAAGAGATCAAGGAAAGCGTACTTACGATCGAGCAGCAGAAAAAGGTGACGATGAGCGGCGTCTCGAGCGTCGATTCCTTTTCGGAGAGTTTGATCCTTTTGACCGTCAACGGAAAACGAGTTCGGATCGAAGGGACGAAGTTGAAGGTGCTCTCCTTTTCAGAGGGAAGCGGGAATTTCGTCGCGAGCGGGGAAGTGACACTTGTGAAATACGGTATGCAGGGGAAACTGTTTTCTCGGCTCTTCAAATGAGCGGGCAGTTCCATATCTTTTTGCTCTGCGTTCTCATCGGCGTAGTCGGCGGCATTTTGTACGACGCCCTTTTTTTCGTGCGGAGCATGTACCGCAGACGGTGGCTTCGCATCCTTTGTGACGTTCTTTTTTGCATTTGCTTCGCGATTTTCTTTGTTTTTATCTCTCTTTGGCTCGATCTTCCCGCTGTCAGAGCCTACTTTTTGCTCGGTTGCATCCTCGGGCTTCTGCTATATTTGAAAAGTTTCCATAAAATTGTTGCTTTTTTCGCGGAAAAGTTGTATAATAGCATTGTTCATCATAGCAAAGGAAATACAGTTCATGGAAGAAGAAAAAAGAGAAGAAATACAGGCTAAAAACCGTCGGATCGCCGTCGGGGCGACCATCGGGGGCGTTCTCGTCGTCGTTTTTCTGCTCATCGTTTTGATCATTCAGTTCGTTCAGATGGGTGTTCTGAACGGGGAGATCCACGATCTCAACGATAGTATCGAGACGTATCATCAGACGATCGAGAACGATGAGGAGATCCTTGACGAATATCTGACAGGCGACGCGCTCTATTGGCGTGCCGTGATGCAGGGTTGGAAGAAGCAATGACATTTGCGATCATCGATATCGGCTCCAATTCCGTTCGCCTCATGCTGTGGGCGGACGGAAAAACTTTATATAAGAAGGTCAGGACGACCCGTCTCGGCGAGGGACTGGGCATTCACGGGTCCCTTTCGGAAGAAGTGATCCGCCGTACCGCAGAAGCTGTCTGCGAATTTGCCTCCGAGGGGAAAGAACACGGGGCGGAAGTGATGGCGTTTGCGACCGCAGCCGTCCGCAGCGCCGAAAACGGAACTACATTCTGCAGCGTCGTCAAAGACCTGTGCGGGATCGAAGTCGACGTCGTTTCGGGGCAATCGGAAGCCCGTCTCGCCGTGCTCGGCGCCTTGGGAGAGAAGGACGGCGGCATCATCGATATCGGCGGGGCAAGCACGGAAATTTGCCTCATCGATGGCGGAAAGGCAATTTTTTCCCGCAGTTTCGACATCGGAGCGGTCCGTCTGTACGATTCATGTGGCGAAAATCTCAACAAATTGAATATTTTGATCTTCGAGACGTTGCAGGATCTTCCATGCGCAAGCGGAAAGACCGTCTATGCGGTCGGCGGGACTGCTTCGACGCTCGCCTGCATTCATTCAGGACTCATGGAATACGATGCAAATGTTCTGCAAGATACTGTTTTGACCCGAAATTGTGTCAGAGAGATCGCGGATAGGCTATTTTCCCTTTCCGTTGCCGAGAGAATGCGTGTGAAGGGGATGGATCCGAACCGTGCCGATATTTTGCCCGCGGCGGCGCTTTTGCTCTTCAAGATCATGGAAACGATGGATTTGCGGGAAGTCAGATTTTCGGATAGAGACAATTTGGAAGGCTACCTTGCCCTGAAAGGACTGGAATGAGCGGAAATTCAAAGAGAATTTTATACACGATCGTGAGTACGGCTCTGTGGTTCGCATCGATCGCGGGTGTCGTTTTGCTTGTTCTTTTTACGGTCCCGAGACCGATCGGAACAGCCGACCAGATCGTTGTCAATGCCTTGATCGTGGCTATTCTGCTTCGAATCCCCGCCGTCGTGCACGAATTCGGGCATTTGCTGTTCGGGTGGATCGCAGGCATGAAATTTGTCGGCGTCACGCTGTCCTATTTCAGGATCGGGTGGGGGAAGTTCAGGATCGTCAACCCGAATTATGCGGGATCGACAGAGATGTTTCCCAAAAAGAGGGGACACGTTCGGGCAAAGACCATTCTCTTTACCATAGGGGGATCGGTGCTATGCCTTGCACTCGGCGGTGCTTTTCTCGGGCTGTATTTGGGCTTGCCCTATCATGCGTGCTTACTGTTTTGCGGAATGCTCGGGATCATGCTCCTCTACGAGGGACTCATCGCGCTCTTCCCCGTGGAGCTTCCCGCGGGAAAGACGGACGGCGCCGTGCTCTTGGGGCTTTGCCGTCACGCTCCCGAGGAAGAGGTCATGTTGCGTGTTCTCGCGGCACAGGCTGTCCTATCCCGTGGGAACTATCGGGACATCGAGAGAGAACTTCTCTTCTCCGCGCCGATCGTCAGAGAAGATCTGCCCGCGTATCACGCGCTGCTGTTGCTTCAGGTCAATTATTTGAAAGAGATGGGGGAAGAGGATGCTGCGAGCGAAAAGCTGGAGAGACTCCGCTCGCTGAGCCTGTATTTGACGGATGAAGAACGGGAAGAATTGAAGAAGTTCGAACCATAAAAAATTCCGCCCCAAGGGCGGACAGTTCGGATTTTTTCACGCTGAAAATACGCGTCAACGACGGCGCCATACAATCTCCGATTTACGAAAAAATCATTCGGCGAGACCCAGCAGATAATCGCTCGATACGTTGAAGTACCTTGCGAGTTTGGCAATGTTTGAGGCTGTCGGGTCGCTTTTGTTTCTCTCCCAATAGCAAACAATCCCAAGACTGACGCTCAAGTCTCTTGCAACGGTGGCTTGCGATAAGCCACGTTCCTTCCTAAGCTCCATAAGCCTTTCAGAGAAAATTTTCATGGCTACAGTATAGCATGAAAAATGAAAATTTGCAATACTTTTTTTGAAAAAATTTTCAAATTTCACAAAAAAAATTAAAAAAATTTTCATAGTTTTCAAAATATTCAAGGGATATTCCAAGATTTTGAAAATTTAGGACATAATATGTTCAAAGTTTTGTTCGTTTGTCACGGAAATATATGCAGGTCGCCGATGGCGGAAAGTGTCATGGCAGACCTCATCGAAAGGGAAGGACTTTCCTCTCAAGTGGAAGTCTCTTCCGCCGCTGCGCACGACGATGCGATCGGATGCGGACCGCACCGCGGGACAAGGGAGATCCTTCGGCGGAAGGGTGTTTCTCTTGTGCCGCATATCGCAAGGCGCATGACGCAAGATGACGGGAAGCGCTTTGATCTTCTCATCGGAATGGACGAATACAATGTTCGCGATATGAAGAAGATCGTGGGAGAGAGGTATGCCGACAAGGTACATCTCCTTCTGGAGTTCTCCCCGAGACCGCGTCCCATTGCCGATCCTTGGTATACTGGCAATTTTGATGACTCGTTCCGCGACATCGAAGAAGGTTGCAGGGGACTCTTGGACTTCTTGAAAGAGCAGCTGAACTGCGGTCAATGATCGAAGAAGTTTTTCCCTTTCGCAGACCGATACACCGTAAGGAGCATAAGGAGAAGAGCTATGGATCTGAAATATACACCCATTCGCGTGACGATGAAGGACGCGTGGTGCGTCAACGCGCTCGACAAGGAAGCGGACTACCTTCTTTCTCTCGATGCAAACAGGCTCCTTGCGGGCTTTTATGAGAACGCGGGTCTCAAGACGCCGTATGTCCGTTACGGCGGATGGGAGAGCGGACTCATCGGCGGGCATACGCTCGGGCATTTTCTGTCGGCGCTCTCACTCGCAAGCACAAACAGCGGGATTGCCCGAGACAAACGTCTTGCCCTTCAAAAGAAGCTTCTTGCTTGCGTCAAGGGGTTGAAGGAATGTCAGGAAGCGCTCGGGACGGGATTTCTCTGGGGCGCCAAAATGGTACAAGCAGGCGATCCCGAAGCCCAGTTCGATAATGTGGAACGGGGTAAAACGGACATCAAAACACAGGCTTGGGTCCCGTGGTATACGATGCACAAGATCTTGGCGGGACTTGTGGATGCCTATGCGATCGGAGAATGCAAAGAGGCGCTTCCCGTCGCCTGTAAGCTCGGCGATTGGGTGTGCGCCCGCGTCTCCCGTTGGGACAAACGCCTTCAGAACAAGGTCCTCTCGGTGGAATACGGCGGCATGAACGACTGTCTCTATGAACTGTATTCCCTGACGGGAAGGGAGAATTACGCCCGCGCCGCCCATAAGTTCGACGAGGAAAAGCTCTTCGATGCCATTCTTACGGAAGGGAAGGACGTCCTCAACGACCTGCATGCCAACACGACGATCCCGAAAGTCCTCGGCGCGATCAAACGGTATTCGATCCTGCACGGAAAGACGGTCGAAGGCAAAACAGTCGACGCCGAACGCTATTTGCATGTGGGAGAAGCCTTCTTCCGCATGGTGACGGAGCGGCATACCTATGTCACGGGCGGCAATTCCGAGTGGGAACGCTTCGGCGCGGACGGTGTTCTCGACGGAGAGAGGACAAACTGCAATTGCGAGACGTGCAATGTCTACAACATGTTGAAGATCGCCCGTCTCCTCTTCTGCATCACGGGTGAAACAATCTATACGGACTATTACGACAACGCCTTCGTCAACGATATTTTATCCTCTCAAAATCCCGAAACGGGCATGACGACCTACTTTCAGCCCATGGCAAGCGGCTTCTTTAAGGTCTTTTCGACGCCTTTCAACAGCTTTTGGTGCTGTACGGGAAGCGGCATGGAGTCAATGGCAAAGATTGGAGACAGTCTTTTGTATCGGGATGGGGACACCCTTTGCATCGAGCAATATCTTTCCTTTGAAGCGGAAACGGAGAACTTTTCGCTCTCCCTCGAGTGTAATTTCCCGATGGCGGAACGGGGGATCCTTCGGATCGAACGTGCATCAAGACCGTTGAGGCTGCGGCTCCGCGTCCCCGATTGGGCGGACGGAGAGGTTGCCGTCGGCAAAAACGGGTTCAGACTGCCGATCTGCGAGGAGAACGGACATGTCACGGTCGAGGGAAAGGAAGGGGACGTGTTTCTCTTTGCTATACCCGTTACGGTGACCCTCAAGGGGCTTCCCGACGGCGGTACGCTTGCTTTTCGCTATGGCGGCGCGGTGCTGTCGGCAGATCTCGGCACTGAAAATATGACCGAGACGACGACGGGCGTCGATGTTGCGATTCCGTCCAAACGGTACGGCGACGATCGGGTCTACTTTCCCGATCTTGCCCGCGTGCTCGAGTACCCCGAACACTTTCTGAAGCGTCACGGCGACACATTTACTCTCGAGGGCGGGGATATACCGTTGAACTTCGGGCTGCATTTCAGACGCTATCGGGAGCGGTATGCCATTTACTTGCGTCTCCTTGAGGGGGCAAGGGAAGAGGACGTCACGGCTTTGGAACCGTATGACGCCGTACAATGCGGGTACGGTCAATATGAATCGGACGAACTGCATGCGCTTGCCGAAAAAGATTCTGTCGGAGCAACGGCGAGCTGTCCCTCGAGAAGGGCGAAGCGGAACGGATGGTTCTCCTACGACCTTGCCGTCGATCCTTCGAGGAGAAATGTCCTTACTTTTGGTTTGAAGGAGTCCGAGAACGGTAAAACGCTTCGGGTCTTGGTGGAAGGCACCGAGGTGTTTGCGGAAAGATTGTCTTGCTTCATGGGGGAAGACATCTATCAAAAGGAAATCGCGATCCCGCAAGGACTTCTCCGCAAGGCAAGAAAAAAGAAGGTTGGCGGACGGGAGTATGATGTCTTGACCGTCCGTTTTGAGGGCATCGGCGGGCGTGCGAGCGCAAGTGTCTGCGGGTCGATCGCCGTAATTCTGAAATAATTTGATGTAAAATTTTTAATTCCCACTTTACAAATGAAAAATAATATCGTATAATGAAAGAAAAAAACGAGGGAATGGCATGAAAACGCATGAATCGCAGGAGATGTATTTGGAGACGATCTTGCTTCTTAAGGCAAAGCGTGCTTCGGTGCGCTCTGTTGACATCGTCGAAGAGCGCGGCTATGCAAAATCAAGCGTCTCCCGTGCCGTCAACCTGCTCGTAAAGGACGGACTCATCGAGATCGATGCAAACGGCGAGATCGCCTTGACGCCGAAGGGGCAGAAAAAGGCTGAAGATGTCTATGAAAAGCATCGTGTCTTTACGGAAGTCTTTATGCACATGGGAGCGGACAGGGAGCTTGCGGAAGAGAATGCCTGCCGTGTGGAGCACGTGATCTCCGACGACCTCTTCGAGATCCTCAAAAAATATCTTGAACGTTAAATATTTATAGAAACAATCCACCCGTTCATGGGTGGATTGTTTCTAAACACAAAATACTGTAAGTTTACAATAGATGTGAGACAGCGGGAATAGAAAAAGATAGCGAACGAGGCGCTCCATGTGATATAGTTTAA
>CANQUD010000034.1 GCA_947626935.1 uncultured Clostridia bacterium
AGCGGACTGCCCGCTGCCGCGACCGGCACAAAAACAATGCAAAGAAAGGTACAATCAAAAAAGACCGCCGCGACCAAGCGGCGGATCGCCAAGCGGTTCAGCGGCGGCCGCCGCTTCGCGCGGCTTTGATTGATTTTCTTTCTTCGGTTTTGTAGGTTCGGCGGGTGCTTGACCGCGCCGCGTAGCGGCGCGCTCGTTTTAGTCAAGCACCCGCCAAAGTGCCATTTTGAGTCCCTCCCAAGTTAATTTGACAAAATAGGCATTTTGTGTTATAATTAGATTGGATTTACTTTTACAAAGGAGAAAATCATTGAATAAGCCACAATTGAGTGATTTCGAATTGACACAATCTGACTTGACAAAGTATGAAAGTCAAAAAAACAGTTATAACGCAATGTTGAATAAAGTGAACGACGCAAAGCGTAAATGGAATACGGTAATAATTATTTTATGTGTAAGTCTTTTTTTGTGTTTTTTTATTACGGGGTGCGTATTTTGGTGGAAAGCAAACAATGAATCTGGTGGTTATTCCGCTATAACGATCGTATTGCTTCTTCTTTCATTCATCGTTTGCCCTCTTCTGGGATATTTGTTTTATTTGGGAGAGTGGGCAACGTCGAAATTTGAAAAATGGAAAGAGCGTATTTTTCTTAACGGACTATCATTTAGCGCAGATAAAAACCACTATATTGATTCAAATTTAGAAGCAAAAATAGAGCAGTTCAATCGTGCAATTGCATTGTATGAGGACTATTTGGAAAAATCCAAAAAGGATTTTTGGATAAATCTTAATCCTTATGAGTTTGAAAGAGAAGTAGCGCGGCTATTTGAAAAACTTGGATTCAAAACTCGTAACACAAAGGGAAGTGGTGATGGCGGTGTTGATATAGTTCTTGAAGGCAATGGCAAAAAAATTGCTGTTCAATGCAAACATCATGCAGCGCCCGTTGGTCCGAACTACATTAGAGAACTAATAGGTCTCACGGCAAGTCAAGGCTATTTCGCGTGCATTTTTGTTTCACTTAATGGCTATACAAAAACGGCTGAAAATGAGGCAAAACAATCCAAAGTTGCAATTAAATTGCTATCATTGAACGACTTAATTAAATTAAACGAGCGTTGAATATAAATGAAAAGGTGATTATGCATGAAAGAAGGCGTTTTTTGGGGTATCCCTCGCAATGGGGCGACAGAGAGGTTTGAAATAATTTCCAAATTTAGTGGTAAGTTAGGACACTCCGAAATCTGGAAAACAGTCGTCGCCGAACACCCCGAAATGAAGAAATACGATTATGAGCATTTCCCGCGGGGAAGGGTTTGGATAAAAGATAGCAAGGCAATCATATTTATCGACGCGAGGCTCAATGTACCAAGTATTATCGCGCAAATTGACCAAACATTCTGTTTGAATGGGAATTATGAAGTTCAGGCGTTTCGTTAAGCACCAAAATATTCGTTTTACGTTATCAATGCTCCACCACCGCGTCGCCGCAAGGCGCGTTTTGCAAAGGGTTGCCGAATGGCAACCCTTATGCTTTTAACGCCTGCGGCTCCTTTTTCCGAAAAATCTTTGCTACGCAAATCTTTTTCGGAAGTGTTACGGACGGCGTTCTGAAGCGCCCGCCGAGAGGCGGGCGCTGTCCTTATTGCCGCTTGCCGCTCTTTTTTCCGAAAAATCTTTGCTGCGCAAATCTTTTTCGGGAGCCGTTCGGGCGGCGGAAACAGAAATATCATGAGAAAACTCATCGGGAAATTGCCGAGAATGCTTTACATTTGAAACATTTTGTGCTATAACAATAAGAAAGAAAAACCAAGGAGGCAAGCCGTGAAAGACAGAGCAACTCGCATGTTGATCGCCGCAGTCGCAGGGATCGCGCTGATCTGTGTCGCGGTCTTGTCCTTGATGGCATATTTCATGAACAAGCAGAGCGCGGACGCCGTGGGGGAACTCGGCTCCCTCTATATGGCGGAGACGAGCAAACAGTCTGCCTCGCATTTCGGCACGGCGTTCGAACTCCGTCTCACGCAGGTCAACACCCTCGCCGAGACCGTCCCCCCGGGACGGGAGATGAACGAGGAGACCCGCCGCATCCTTCTCAACCAGCAGGCGCGTCTGCGCGGCTTCGAATATCTTGCATTCTGCGGCGCGGACGGCACGATCGAGATGACGAGCGGCAGCCAGCTCACCCTCGACGATGGGGAGACCTTCCTCGCTTCCCTCAAGAAAAACATGGGGGCGATGACGAGCGGGAAGGACGCAGACGGCGCGAGCGTCGTCGTGATGGGAGTCCCCGCAGACTATGTCATGTCGGACGGAAACAAGAGCGTCGGGCTTGTCGCCGCGCTCCCCATCTCCTACATCCGCGACACCCTTGCGGCGGACGCGGACGGCGCTTCGACGTACTACTTCATCATCGATTCCTCGGGACGGATCATCCTCTATGACGGAACGGAGATGACGGACTCCAACTACTTCCGGCGGGTGCTCGACCGCTACGAAAAGACGCGCATCGACGGCAAGACGGTCGAAAAGGACGTCTATCTTTCCACCCTTCGCGAGGCAATGGCGGACGGGGAGATCTTCTCCGCCGAATTCACGCTGGACGGGACGCGGCGGTTCGTCTATGAGACGTCTCTGCCGTCCTCGTCGTGGTATCTTCTGCTGTTTTTGCCTTACGGACCCATCGACACGACGATCAACGCCCTCGGCGGCACATGGATCTGGGAAGCGGCGTTGAGCTGTCTCTTTATTCTCGGGGCGCTCCTCATCGTCTTTGCGCTCTACTTCCGCCAGTCCCGCAAGCACATGCGGGAACTCGAGACGATGCGCTATGCTGCGGAAGCGGCAAGCAGGGCAAAGAGCGAATTCCTCTCCAACATGTCCCACGACATCCGCACGCCCATGAACGGCATCGTCGGCATGACCGCCATCGCGAGCGCCAACCTCGACGACAAGGAACAGGTCAAAAACTGTCTCGGGAAGATCTCCGCCTCGGGGCGGCACCTACTCGGACTCATCAACGACATTCTCGACATGTCCCGCATCGAGAGCGGCAAGCTCGATCTGCACCCCGAGACGATCTCCCTTACGGAGACGCTTGCGGGCGTCGTCACGATCGTCCAGCCGCAGATGCAGACGAAAAATCAGACGTTCGAGAGCGATTTTGCGCACCTGCCCTGCGATTTTATCCTCTGCGACAGTGTCCGTCTCAACCAAATTCTGCTCAATCTGCTCGGCAATTCCGTCAAATTCACCCCCAAGGGCGGGCACATTTTCCTCTCTTGCCGCGAAGAAGATTCCCCCGCGGGGGAGAACTTCGTCCGCGTCCGCTTCGACGTGAAGGACACGGGCATCGGCATGAGCGAGGAATTCCAGAAGAAGGTATTCGAGGCATTCGCCCGCGAGGACGACGGCAGGGTCCGTCAGGTGGAAGGCTCGGGACTCGGCATGGCGATCACCAAGTACCTCGTGGACGCCATGCACGGGACGATCGAACTCAAGAGCATCCCCGGGGAAGGGACGGAGTTCTTCCTCACTTTTGATTTCGAACGTTCAAAGGGAGAACCCGCTCCCGCCGAGGAAGAGATCGACTACGATTTCGGCGGGAAGAGAGTGCTCCTCGCCGAGGACAACGAACTCAACCGCGAGATCGCCGAGGAGCTTCTCTCCGAAGTGGGACTCGCCGTCGAATCGGCGGAAAACGGCAAGATATGCGCCGAAATGTTCGCCGCATCCGAAGTCGGATACTATGACGCCGTATTCATGGATCTGCGCATGCCCGTCATGAACGGTTATGAGGCGACGGAAGCGATCAGGGCGATGTTCCGTCCCGACGCGGCGACGGTCCCCATTATCGCGATGAGCGCGGACGCCTTCTCGGACGACGTTTCCCGCTGTCTCGCATGCGGCATGAACGCCCACACGGCAAAGCCGATCGACATGGCGGTCGTCTGCAGACTTCTCAAGCAATATCTGTCCTGAAACAAGGAGAAAGTATGAAAAAAATTCTTCCCGTGCTCCTTTCCGCCGCCTTTCTGGTCTGCGCGGCGGGGTGCGACGAGACGACCCAAAACCAAGGCAGCTCCCCCAAGGGCGGGACGGAGATCTCCCTTTGGACGTATCCCGTCGGCGAATGGGGGAACGCAAACGCCATCGCGCCGCTCATCGCCGCCTTCAACCGCGACCATCGCGACATCACGATCACGATCGAGACCGTCGACTACAACACGGGGGACAACGCCGTCCGGGAGGCGATCGAAGAGGGACATGCGCCCGACCTCATCTTTGAGGGACCCGAGCGCCTCGTCGCCCAGTGGGGCGCAAACGGCTTGCTGCTTCCCCTCAATGACCTTTGGGAACGGGAAGCGATGTCGACCGTCAAGGAGAGCGTCGAAAAGACGTGCCGCAAGGACGGAAAATACTACATCTACCCGATCTGCATGA
This sequence comes from uncultured Clostridia bacterium, assembly GCA_947626935.1. Classification (GTDB taxonomy): domain Bacteria; phylum Bacillota; class Clostridia; order Christensenellales; family Borkfalkiaceae; genus Gallimonas. Next base: position 4,445 of record CANQUD010000034.1, read on the forward strand.
CGACCCACTGCATGGCGATCAACTATACGATGTTCCAAGAGGCGGACGCCCTGCAGTACATCGATGAGGAGACCCATACGTGGACGACGGACGGCTTCATCAAAGCCGTTGACGCCCTCTCTTCCTACAACAAGGCGCATGATTTGGACCGCGGCGTCGCTGCGATCTACTGTTCGGGGCAGGGCGGCGACCAAGGCACGCGGGCGCTCGTCAACAACCTCTACGGAGGGACCTTCGCGGACGGGACCGTGTACACCCTCGACAGCGGGGAGAACATCGAGGCGCTGCAGCTCCTCTATGACATGCAGGAAGCGGGCAAGGGGGTCCGTTTCGACCCGACCATGAACGGCGGGGACGAACAGACCGCCTTCTGCGAGCAAAAACTTGCGATGGCGTTCTGCTGGAACGGCGCTTCCGAGATCAGCAAGGCGAACGAGTATCCCGAATTCATCTCCTCGGTGTTCCCGATGGCGTTCCCCACGAAAGAGGGCAATACTCCCTCTCTTGCGGGCGGCATCTGGGGATTCGGCATCTTCGACAACCATGACGAAAAGAGAGCGGCGGCGGCGAAGGAATTCATCCGCTTCATCGGCGAGGAGGACCTCACGCGGGCGGTGACGACTTCGTCCTATCTCCCCGTGCGCGATCTCGAGCGCAATCCCTACGAAAACGACGCATTGATGACGGAATACAGCATCTTTGCGGAATATCTCGGCGACTACTATCAGGTGACGCCGAACTGGGCGGACGCCCGCACGGCATGGTGGAACCTGCTGCAGGCGGTCGGAAGGGGAGAGGACATCGCAACGGCGATCGAGGATTTCCCCAAAGTTCAGGAGCCGAAAGAGACGGCTTGAAAAAAACGCGGGACGGTGTTCCCGCTTTTTTGTTTATCCCGCCGAATCACGGCGGAGTTTTTTGTGACGGAAAAAGCGGATACGGTATAAAAATTCTGAACAAAATAGGGGGGACGGGGTGAAAAATCGAGGACAAGGAGCCTGTTTTGGGGAAATTTCTTCTAATTTTCACAGACAGGGTGAAAAAATTTTACGGAATATTGTTCAAATCACTTGCATTCTGTCCGAATAGGGAGTATAATGTCTATGCAAACGTGTTTTTTGCGGATTTTTTTCTGCAAAAAACGCCATTCCCGCGTCGGGGCGGGGAGAAGGAGTAAGCTATGTCGGATTTATTTGCGGTCACGATTTTCGGAGTGGAGCTTGACTGGACCGTCTCTACGACCGTTCTCGTGCTGATGCTGGTGCAGATCGCTCTCGTTGCGGTCGCGCTCTTGGCATTCGTGTTCCTCGTCGTGCGCAAGCATGCCCTGTCGAACAGGAAGCAGAACATCCTCGTCACGCATGCCGCGGAAGACGAAGCGAAGGACCACGCCGTCGTCGGGATCTCCCTCGATACGGCGGTCGTCAAGCGCAAGTTTCTGGTGGGGGAAGAGTTCGACTATGAAGGACTCATCGTCACCGCAAGCTACAATAGCGAGCCTTCGGCTGAGACGGTCAAAGATTTCTCCGTCGATGCGCCCGATATGACCCAGCCCGGGAAGCCGACCGTCACGGTCTGGTACAACGGCTATTCGGCATATTACACGATCGAAGTCGCGGAGCGGGAAGCGGTGCGCTCGTGCATCGGCATCTCCGTCGATTCCTCCGCCGCAAAGAAGGAATTCACCGTCGGCGAACCCTTCGATTTCGGCGGGATCGTCGTTCACGCCCGCTACGACCTCGAACCCTTCTCCGAGGAAGTCTTTGATTTCGAGGTGGAAGAACCCTCGACGGATACGGAAGGCGAGAAGCAGGTCGTCGTCCGCCGCGGAGATTTCGCCGAATATTACCACGTCAACGTCGTCGCCGCCCGCAAGGCGCGCGAACTCATCGGCATCGACCTCGACGTCGAGTCCGTCCGTGCCGACTTTGTCGTCGGGGAGACGTTCGACTGCAGCGGTCTTGTCGTCATCGCCCGCTACGATGCGGAGCCGTATTCCGAGCAGGTCACCGACTTCACCGTCGAAGAACCCGACATGACGAAGAAGGGCATGACGAACGTCGTCGTCCATTTCGGCGACTATGTGCAGACCTATCCCATCTTCATCGCCGAAGGACGGACCCTCGTCGGCATCACCCTCGACACGTCCGTCGTTCGCCGCGAATTTGTGACGGGCGAGGAATTCAACGCCGTCGGACTCATCGTCACGGCAGAGTACGATGCGGAACCCTTCACCGAAGAACTGACCGACTACGGCTTGCAGGCGCCCGACCTCACCGAAGAGGGCGAGAAGGAAGTCGTCGTCTCCTACCTCGGCAAGATGGCTTCCTACACGGTCACGGTCACGGCGCCCGTCTCGGCGCCCGCCGAAGAGCCTGCAGAGGAACCCGCTCCCGAGACAAGCGAAGAAGCGATCGCGGCTGTTCCCGCAGAGGAAGGCGAAGAGGGGAGCGAAGAGGGAAGCGTCGTCCGCTATGACAAGAGCTTCACCGCCCGCCTCATCCAGTCGAGCGACGAGACGAAGCATTGGTACACTCTCCTCAAGAACGACCTGCTTTCCTACAAGAAAGTCAAGGACCGCATGAGCTGGAAGAAAGAGACCTACCGTTTCGCCAAGGAGAACATCGCGAAGTTCGGTTTCCGCGGCAACACCCTCTGCCTCTTCCTCGCGCTCACGCCCGCCGAAGTGGACGAGAGCAGATATAAGGTCGAGGACGTCTCCGCGAACAGATCGTTTGAGGATACGCCCTGCATGTACCGCATCAAGAACGACATGCGCGTCAAGCGTGCGTTTGAACTCATCGCCGCCGTCATGGAGCGGGTGGGCGCAGAGAAGTACGACCGCATCTCCGAGGACTACTATCTCCCCTACGAGGGCATTCACGAACTCGTCAACAAGGGGCTTGCAAAGCGTCTCATCGTCGTCAGCGAAGGCTTCGAGGGCATGGGACAGAATACGGAAGGCGCAGGCGAAGAGCTTGCCGCCGCGGGGACGTTCAAGAAGAACGAACAGGTCCTCACGGAACCCTTCGTCATCGAGGAAGAATCGGTCGAGGGCGGCAACCTCCGCTACGACAAGAGCTTCCACGCCAAGGTCATCCAGGCGGACGACGAGACCAAGAAATTCTACTCCGCGATCAAGAACGAGCTGCTTTCCTATAAGAAAGTACACGACCGTTTGAGCTGGAAGCGCGAGACGTACAAGGCGGCGGGCGGATGCGTCGCGAAGATCGGCTTCCGCGGCAACACGCTCTGCCTCTTCCTTCCCCTCGATCCCGCAGAATATGCCGAATCGCGCTACAAGGTCGAGGATGCTTCCGCCAACAAGTCGAGCGAGGACACCCCTTGCATGTTCCGTATCAAGAACGACAAGCGTCTGCGCCTTTCCTTCGACCTCATCGCAAGGGTCATGGAAGAGAGGGGACTCGTCCGCACCGACCGTCCCGAAGAGGACTATGCAGAACCCTATCAGGATATCGTGCAGCTCATCGAGCAGGGACTTGTCCGCCGCAAGATCACGACGAAAGAGGAAGAAGAAGCAGTCTTTTCGAGAAAATAACGGGGAAGCGACATGCAGCAAGACGGGAAGAAAGAAAAAATTCTCATCGTAGACGATTCCGAGATGAACCGCTCCATTCTGGCGGATATGCTGGGAGAGGAGTTCTCGGTGACGGAAGCGGAGGACGGAGAGGTCGCGCTCTCCATCCTTGCGGAGAGGGCGCATGAGTTCTCCCTCGTCCTTCTCGACATCGTCATGCCGAAAAAGGACGGATTCGAAGTACTCGGCGAAATGAACCGCACCCGCCTCATCGAGGAATTGCCCGTCATCATGGTCTCGGCGGAGACGGCTTCCGCCCAGATCGAGCGTGCCTATGAGCTGGGCGCGACGGACTTCATCATGCGTCCCTTCGACGCATCCATCGTCCACCGCCGCGTGCTCAACACCATTTTCCTCTACACCAAACAGCGCAAGCTCATCAATATCATCGAATCACAGATCAACGAGAAGGAACAGAACAACAGCATGATGGTCGACATCTTGAGCCATCTTGTCGAGTTCCGTAACGGCGAGAGCGGGCTGCATATCCTGCACGTCCGCACGATCACCGACTTCCTTCTGCGCAAACTTGTCCGCAAGACCGACCGCTATCCGCTCACCGAGGCAGACATCAGAGTCATCTCCATGGCGTCCGCCCTGCACGATATCGGGAAGATCAGCATTGACGACAAGATCCTGAATAAACCCGGGAAGCTGACCGACGAAGAGTATGCCGTGATGAAAACGCACAGCATGATCGGCGCGAACATGCTCGAAGGGCTGACCGCACACAGAGAAAACCCCCTCGTCAAACACGCCTATGAGATCTGCCGCTGGCACCATGAGCGGTGGGACGGAAGGGGATACCCCGACGGACTGCGGGGGGACGAGATCCCCATTTCCGCGCAGGTCGTCTCCATTGCGGACGTCTATGACGCTCTGACGAGCGTACGGGTCTACAAGCCGCCGTTCTCCCCCGAAAAGGCAAAGGAAATGATCCTCGAAGGGCAATGCGGCGCCTTCAACCCCCTTCTCCTCGAGTGTCTGTCCGAGGAATTCGACAGCATCCGCGACGTTCTGTTCGCACAGAATGCGAACGAAGCGGCATCCCGCAGGGAAGTCCGCACCTTTGCCGACGCCGTGCTCCACTCCAAGGGGGCGAGCGCGTCCGACCGTACGCTCCGCCTTCTCGACTACGAGCGCATGAAATACAACTTTTTTGCCGAACTGACCGAGGAGATCCAATTCGAGTACAATGTTGCGGAAAATATCCTCAAACTCTCCACATGGGGGGCGAAAAAGTTCGGCGTCGCGACGGAGATCGTCGATCCCGCGCATGACCCGAAACTCATGGCGCAGCTCGGCGAAAACTGGTACGCGAACCTGTCGAAGTATCTCTCCAAGATTTCGCCCGCTTCGCCCGACTTCCGTCACGAATCCCAGCTCCGCATCGGCGGCGAACTCCGCTGGTACGACGTCATCATGCGGGCGACATGGACGGACGACGCGGTCCCCGCGATCGAGAGCGTCATCGGCAAACTCGTCGACATCCACGACACCCACATCGCGCTCAGCGAACTGCGCGAAAAGTCCATCCGCGATCCCCTGACGGGACTTCTCAACCGCGAAGGCGCGGCGGAGGAGCTTGCGGAACGGTTTCACGATTTCCCCGACCGCAGATACGCCGTCGCCGTGTTCGATATCGACAATTTCAAACACGCGAACGACGAATACGGGCACCTTTTCGGCGATAAAGTACTGCGGGAAGTGTCCGAGCGGCTCCTGCACAGCACCCGCGTCCACGACCTCTGCGCCCGCATCGGCGGCGATGAATTCCTCATCGTGTTCGACTATGACGCGGACATCCGTCTCATCATCGCGCGTGTGTTCAAGGCGCTCTGCGGCATGGTCGGCACGTTCGACCTCACCGTCAGCATGGGCGTCGCCGAGATGACGAAGAAGGGGCAGAAATACGAAGAGCTTTTCGGCAAGGCGGACATCGCGCTGTACGTGTCCAAGAATGCGGGGAAAGCGTCCTACAGATTCTATGATCCTTCCATGGAGAACGAACAATGACGATCCGTGAATGCTATACCGCCCTCGGCGGAGACTACGACGGCGTGATCGGAAGATTGCGCAGCGAAAAACTCGTCCAGAAATTTGTCTTGAAATTCCCCGCGGACGGGAGCTATGAGCTTCTGCTCCGCTCCCTCGGAGAGGGAAACGTGCAGGAAGCGTTCCGCGCCGCGCATACCATCAAGGGAATGTGCCAGAATTTGGGCTTTACGACGCTCGGGAACTCCTCATCCGCATTGACGGAATGTCTGCGGGACGGGAGCGCGGACGGCGCAGACGCCTATCTTCCCGCCTTGAAAGAGGACTACGCGCGGACGGTCGCGGCGATCGCGGAATTCCAAAAGAGCATCGAAGGCTGAATCCATAGATATAGATTCAAGGAAAAGACACCGTGGCAAAAGAGAGCGGCAAAAACTTCATGAAAAAGCTCAAGGATTTTTTCCTCGGGGAAAAGAGTATCCTTGCGACCGTTCTCCTCATCCTGCTCATCGTGGCGGGAATGATCGCGGCGTACATCGGCTGCAGCAACATCGCGCGGAAGAAGGGGCTTGACCAGTTCGAGGACACGGCGAATACCGTCATCGACCAGATCGATACCGTCTTCGAGCAGGACAGCATCGTCTTGCGGGCAATGGCGGAAATTCTCTCGGAATCGGATGCGTTCCCCGCGGACGGCTCGGATGAGAGCAAAGCGAAGTTGCAGGACGAACTGCAAAGGCTCAAACCTCTGCAGCTTGCGATGAATCTGCGTATCCTTCTCCCGACCGAAGAGATCGTCCTTCCGGACGACAATATCGTCCTCGCGAACCAGTTCGACTATGAGGAGGAAGTGTCGCACGGGGAGCACATCTCCCACCGCTTCGAGAGCAGCCGCACGGGCGCGGAAGGGACCCAGCTCATTGCCCACTTCGTGCCCGTCCAAAAGGACGGAGAGACGCTTGCCATGCTCTACGGCGTGACGGTGCTCAACACCCTTCCGTCCCAGCTCCGCACCAACAATCTCTACAACGGCAACGCGAGCGTGCTCGTCTTCGATGTGAAGAACGAGGGGCACGCCACGATCATGGATACATGGCACGGCGTCATGAAGGACAAAAACGGGGACCCCGTGCTCGACGAGAATGGATGGACCGTCTATGATCCCTCTTTCGTACTCGGGTCGTTTAACGATTACGAATCCCGTGAATCAAAGGGCACCCCTCTCCAAACCATCAGAGAGGACATCCTCGGCTTGAAACGCGGCTATACCCAATTCAAGTCGGAGTCGACGAACCAATGGGTGTACTTCTACTATGCGCCCGCGGGCGGCGTCGTCGCCGACCAGTGGGAGATCTGCATCACCGTCCCCGCGGACATCGCATTCGGCAACCTGCGGAGCGTGCAGATCGTGTTCGCCGTCGTCGGTGTCATCTTCGCCGCGGGACTCATCGCCTACTTCGTTTGGATCCGCCACGTCGCGAACGATACCGTCAAGAAGTCCGTCGAGCGGGCGGTGCTCGAAGAGAAGCTCAAGAAAGCCGAGGCGGCGGAACGCGCCAAGACGGCATTCCTCTCCAACATGTCCCACGACATCCGCACGCCGATGAACGCCATTTTGGGCTTTGCGGCGCTCGCGGAGACCAATCTCGACAACAGGGAACGGGTACAGGACTACCTCAAGAAGATCCTGTCCTCGGGCAACCATCTTCTGTCCCTCATCAACGACATCCTCGACATGTCCCGCATCGAGAGCGGAAAGCTCAACATCGAGGAGAAGGCATGTTCCATCTCCGACATCTTCCGCGACATGCGCAACATCATCCAGACGCAGATGAAGAGCAAGCAGCTCAACTTCTACATGGATACCCTCGATGTCGTGGACGAGGACATCTACTGCGATAAACTGCATGTCAACCAAGTTCTTCTGAACCTGCTCTCCAACGCCATCAAGTTCACGCCCGCGGGGGGATCCATTTCCCTCACGATCCGCCAGAAGGCGGGCGCCGCGGCGGGCTACGGGGCGTATGAGATCAGGGTGAAGGACACGGGCATCGGCATGAGCGAAGATTTCGCGGTGCACATCTTCGAACCCTTCGAACGGGAGCGCACTTCCACGGTGAGCGGCATTCAGGGCACGGGGCTGGGCATGGCGATCACCAAGTCCATCATCGATACGATGGGCGGCACCATCGAGGTCGTCACCGAGAAGGGCAAGGGGACGGAATTCATCATCAATCTGGAATTCCGCCTGCAGACCGAACATCGGCGCGACGCGGTCATCCACGAACTCGAAGGTCTCCGCGCCCTCGTCGTGGACGACAATTTCGACACTTGCGATTCCGTCTCCAAGATGCTCCTGCGCATCGGGATGCGGTCGGAATGGACGATGTACGGCAAGGAAGCCGTGCTCCGCGCCCACCAAGCCGTGGACGTCGGGGATCCCTTCTCCGCCTACATCATAGACTGGGTGATGCCCGACCTCTCGGGCTTCGAGATCGTCCGCCAGATCAGGAAGATCGTCGGCGACGACATCCCCATCATCATTATCACGGCGTATGACGTCACGGCGATCATGGAAGAGGCAAAGGACATCGGCGTCACCGCATACTGCAACAAGCCCATTTTCCTCTCCGAACTGCGTGACACGCTCGCTTCGTGCATCCACTCGGAAAAGGAAGAGGAAGAAACGGCAACGGTCGCTACCGCCGAGGACGTCGAGGCGTTCAAGGGGAAGCGCATCCTGCTCGTCGAGGACAACGAACTCAACCGCGAGATCGCAGAAGAACTCCTCACGGAGAGCGGTTTCGAGGTGGAAACGGCGGAGGACGGTTCCGTCGCCGTCGAGAAGGTCGCCTCGTCCGAAGCGGGCTACTACGACCTCGTGCTCATGGACGTGCAAATGCCGATCATGGACGGGTACGAGGCGACGCGGCGCATCCGTGCGCTCGACAACGAACAGCTTGCGTCCGTTCCCATCGTGGCGATGACGGCAAACGCCTTCGATGAGGACCGCAGACAGGCGGCGGAATGCGGCATGAACGCACACGTCGCAAAACCCATCGACATCCAGCAACTCATGCAAGTACTTCGGATCCACCTTTTGGGCGGAGACGAGTAAGGGGGACAGTCCCAACGTCCCGAAAAATGCGCGGTTTCCCGCGAGAGGAAGGCATATGGAATATTTTCGGTTAGGTGATATTCTCATCAACAACGGCGCCATCACGAAAGAACAGCTCGACAAAGCGCTCGCCCTGCAAAAGACAAGGCACGAACGCCTCGGCACCATTCTCATCGATGAGGGCATCATCAACGAACAACTGCTGATCGAGACGCTCGAGGTCCAGCTCGGGATCGACTTCATCGATCTCTCCAAGGTCAGGATCCCGATCGAACTCGCTTCTCTCGTGCCGCGGAGCATCGCCCGCCGCCACGGCGTCGTTCCCGTCCGTCTCAATAAGGACGAACTGACCCTCGCCATGAGCGACCCGCTCAATTTCGTCGCGCTCGAAGAAGTCCGTACCGTCACCCGCAAGCGCATCCTTCCCAAGATCGCGACGACGGCGGCGGTCAACAAAGCCATCGCGACCCTGTACGGGAACGAGGGCGTCGCACGCGCGATCGAGGAGATGAGAGGGGACAGCAGTACGCGTGAGATCGCTGCCCAGACCCGCCCGCAGTCCGAAGAGGTCTCCGAGGAGAGCCAGCAGCAGTCCGCGCCCACCGTCCGCCTCGTCAACTCCATTCTCGAACGCGCCTCCGTCGAACGCGCCAGCGACGTTCATATCGAACCCCGCGCCGACGAAGTCGTCGTCCGCATGCGCATCGACGGCAAACTGCGCACCGTGCTGACCGTTCCCGACGAACTCAAACGCACCGTCATCTCCCGCCTCAAGATCATGGGCGGCATGGACATCACCGAGTCCCGCATCCCGCAGGACGGGCGTGCGAATGTCCTCGTCAAGGGACATAATATCGACCTTCGTATGTCGACGCTCCCCGCCATGTACGGCGAAAAATTCGTCATCCGTCTCCTCGACAAGTCGGCACAGCTGCTCGACGCAAAGTCGATCGGACTGGAAGGGGAGAACCTCGAAAAATATAAAAAACTCCTGCAGACCGCGCACGGCATGGTCCTCATCGTCGGTCCCACAGGCTCGGGCAAATCGTCCACGATGTACACGATGGTCCGCTCCCTCAATACCGAGGAAGTCAATCTCGTCACCCTCGAGGACCCCGTCGAGTACGACATCGACGGCGTCAATCAGGTCCAGATCAACGAAAAGACGGGAATGACCTTTGCGGAAGGTCTCCGCGCCATTCTCCGTCAGGACCCCGACATCATCGCCATCGGCGAGATCCGCGACAGCGAGACGGCGGAGATCGCCATCCGCTCGGCGATCACGGGTCACCTCGTGCTCTCCACCGTCCACACGGGCGACGCGCTCTCCGCGATCGACCGCCTCGTCGACATCGACGTCGCGCCTTACCTCATCGCAGACGCCCTCAACGGCGTCATCTCCCAGCGTCTCGTGCGGCGCATCTGCCCGCACTGCAAGGAAGAATATAAGCCCGAACCCGAAACGCTCGCTGCCCTCGGCTGCGACCCGACGGACGACAAGATCCGCTTCTACCGCGGCAAGGGCTGCCCGCATTGCTATCATACGGGCTATTCGGGACGGACGGGCGTGTTCGAGATCTTGCTTCTCGACAAGGAATTCAAACGCGCCGTCGCAGAGGGCCGTCACACGGCGGAACTCGGCGAATACGTCAAACAGGGCAAGTTTACCCCCCTCATCGACGACTGCCGCAGGCTCGTCCTCAAGGGCGTCACCTCTGCGGAAGAGGCGTTCACCGTTCTCAACGCATCCATCAAATAAGCTCGGCAATACCATTCGCACAAGGAGAGAACAGCCATGCCCATGGAACTCAACAGCCTCGTCTCCAAAGCCAAGGAGATGCGCGCTTCCGACATCCATCTCGTCCGCAACCTTCCCCCCCGCATCCGCGTCGACGGGGAATTGCAGGACTTCGGCGCTCCGCTCACCGCAGCGGACTGCGAATACTACGCCCGCCGCATGGCGGGGGATGAGTACCAGAAGATCGAGAAATGCGGCGAACTCGACCTCGCCCTGACCTTTACGGGCAACATCCGCTGCCGTATCAATCTGTTCCGCCAGCAGGGGTCCGTCTCCTCGGCGATCCGTATCCTCTCCGATAAGATCCCCGAGCTTGACAGCCTCGGTCTCCCGCCCATGGTCTCGACGCTGCCCGACCTCAACCGCGGCATCGTCCTCGTCACGGGGGAGACGGGTTCGGGCAAGTCGACGACCCTCGCCGCCATGCTCAACCGCATCAATCATACCCAGAATGCACACATTATTACATTAGAGGACCCCATAGAGTACATCTATGATCCCGATAAATGCACCATCAACCAACGCGAGATCGGCTCGGATACCGAGAGTTATTCCTCGGGGCTTCGCGCCATTCTGCGTGAAGATCCCGACGTCATCCTCATCGGCGAAATGCGCGACCTCGACACGATCGAGACGGCGCTGACGGCGGCGGAAACGGGGCACCTCGTCTTTGCGACGCTCCACACCAACTCCGCGCCCGACTCCATCGACCGTATCGTCGACGTATTCCCCGAGATGCGCCAGAGACAGATCCGCATGCAGCTCTCGACGACGCTCATGGCGGTCCTTTCCCAACAGCTGCTTCCCCGCAGAGGGGGCGGAAGGGTCGCGGCTTGCGAACTGATGATCGTGACGCCCGCCATCCGCAACCTCATCCGCGAGGGCAAGACGCCGCAGATCGCAAGCTCGATGGCGACGTCGGCGGCGGAAGGGTCGGTGACGATGGACAATTCGCTCATTTCGCTCTATCGCCGTCACGTGATCACGGCGGAGATCGCCAAGTCTTCCGCCCACGACGCCGAATACGTCCGCAAGAACGTATTTTGAGTTGACTTGTCGCCCCGCTTACCCTCTCCGTGGGAGAGGGGTAGGGGAGTGGGTCACCACATTCACTTGTCGCCCCTCTTAGGGGAGATGTCGAGGCGTAGCCGAGACAGAGGGGTTTTGAAACCCCTTTCACCTCGCAAGCTCGGGGACTTCCCCTGAAAGGGGCAGCGAGGAATACCCTCTCCGTGGAAGAGGCACCGCTCTTACCCTCTCCATGGGAGAGGGGTAGGGGAGTGGATCACCGCATTCACTTGTCGCCCCTCTTAGGGGAGATGTCGAGGCGTAGCCGAGACAGAGGGGTTTTAACCCCTTTCCCCTCGCAAGCTCGGGGACTTCCCCTGAAAGGGGCAGCGAGGAATACCCTCTCCGTGGGAGAGGCAC
>CANQUD010000035.1 GCA_947626935.1 uncultured Clostridia bacterium
GGTACTCCCGACGGGAATCGAACCCATAATTAGCCCTTAGGAGGGGCTTGTTATATCCATTTAACTACGGAAGCAGACTTTCAAAGTTCCGTCTTTTCAGGAAAAACTCCTTATTTTCCCGCAAGACTTCTTCATTTTACATCAAGGGGAAGAAAAAAGCAAGTGTTTTCCGCTCTTTTCGGGAATTTTTAAGCGTAGCTTATACCTTCCATAACAAAATCTAACCTTAAAATTTTGCGGAATCGCACAAAACCGCCGCAAAATCTGCTATAATGAAAAAAATGACAGAGAAAGGAGTATTGCGATGCACTATGTAGACAGAGTCCTTGCCTCTCTCAAGGAGAAGAACCCGAACGAGGCGGAATTTCATCAGGCGGCGACGGAGATCCTCAACAGTTTGCGTCCCGTCGTCGACCGTCATCCCGAGTACGAAAAGACGGCGCTCCTCGAGCGCTTCGTCGAACCCGAACGCGTCATCCTCTTCCGCGTCCCTTGGGTGGACGACGGGGGAAATGTGCACGTCAACAAGGGCTACCGCGTGCAGTTCTCGAGCGCGATCGGTCCCTACAAGGGCGGACTGCGCTTCCACCCGACCGTCAACCTCTCCATCGTGAAATTTTTGGGTCTCGAACAGGTCCTGAAGAACAGCCTCACGTCCCTTCCCATCGGCGGCGGGAAAGGGGGATCGGACTTTGACCCCAAGGGCAAGTCGGAAGGGGAGATCATGCGCTTCTGCCAGAGTTTCATGACCGAACTCTATCGCCATGTCGGCGCAGACACGGACGTCCCCGCGGGCGACATCGGCGTGGGCGGCAGGGAGATTGGCTACCTCTTCGGGCAGTACAAGCGCATCGTGAACGAACATGTCGGCGTCCTGACGGGCAGAGGCTTGAGCTACGGCGGAAGTCTCGTTCGGACGGAAGCGACGGGCTACGGGCTTTGCTACATCGTCGAGGAAGCGCTCGCGGACAGAAATGACGGGTTCAAGGACAAGACTGTCGTCATTTCGGGGTCGGGGAACGTCGCGATCTATGCCGCGGAGAAGGCGCAGAGTCTCGGCGCGAAGGTCGTCGCCATGTCCGATTCGAACGGCTACATCTTCGACAAATCGGGCATCTCTCTCGACGTCGTGAAGCAGATCAAAGAGACCGAACGGGGACGCATCCGTCTCTATGCGGAGCGCGTGAAGGGGGCGGAGTACCATGACGGTTGCAGGGATATCTGGAGCATTCCCTGCGACATCGCCCTGCCCTGCGCCACCCAGAACGAACTCGACCTTGAAAGCGCAAAACGCCTCGTCCAAAATGGCGTCAAGGTCGTCGGCGAGGGCGCGAACATGCCCACGACGCTCGACGGAATTTCCGCATTTTTGGGGAATGGGGTCGTATTTTTGCCTGCAAAAGCCGCAAATGCGGGCGGCGTTGCGACGAGCGCACTCGAAATGGCGCAGTCGAGCGGAAGACTCTTCTGGACGTTCGAGGAAGTGGATCTCCGCTTAAGATCGATCATGAAAAACATCTATCGCAACATCGACGGCGCCGCGCGGGAATACGGCGCGGAAGGGGACTACGTCGCGGGCGCGAACATCGCAGGCTTCCGTAAGGTCGCGGACGCCATGCTCGCGCAGGGGATCGTATAAGAATTTGCGGACTTTTCAAAAATTCGGTTGTATTTTGCGTTCCCGTATGATATACTGATACCACTATGGAAGAAAACAAGGTCCCCGCGGAGCCTTCGCCCGCGGAAAACCAAGGCAAGACGCACGGCATCGCCGAATTTCTCCTCAATATCTTGAGGGGAGCGGCGATCGGCATCGCCTTCATCATCCCCGGCTTTTCGGGCGGGTCCGTCGCGGCGATCCTCGGGATCTACGAAAAACTCGTGGGGAGCATTGCCGACCTGTTCAAGCATTTCAAGTCGAGTTTTGCCTTTCTGCTGCCCATTCTCATCGGGCTGATCTTGGGCGTCGCGGCGCTCATTTTCCCCATTCAGTGGGGGCTGGAACACTACCCCATTCCCACAGTTTCCCTCTTTGTAGGGCTTGCCGTGGGGGGACTTCCTTCCGTCATCGGGAAGGTCAAGGGGAAGCCCAAAGCGACGCACATCCTCGCCTGCCTCATTCCGCTCGCCTTTGCCGCGGGACTTTGCTTTTTGCCCATGGCGAACCAGCCCGAGGGCTTCCTTCTCGACCTCGATTTCGGCGGCTACCTTCTTCTCGTCCTCATCGGTGCGGTGGGAGCGTGTGCGCTCGTCGTCCCGGGGATCTCGGGGTCCATGCTTCTGCTCATCTTCGGCTACTATACGCCGCTTGTGAGCCTCTTGACCGACCATCTCCTCTTGGGGCAGGACGTCGGCGTCAGCCTTCTCGTCTTTTTCTCGGCGGGGATCGGCGTTCTCCTCGGATTTTTCGGCATCTCCGTGCTCATGAAATATCTTCTGAAGAAATTCCCGCGCGGGACGTATTTTGCCATCCTCGGCTTTATCGTGGGGAGCATTCCCGCCGTCTATGCGTCCGTCATCCGCGAGACGGGAACGGTGCCTTCGGACCCGTGGTACTTCGTCGCCGCGGCGGCGCTCCTCATCGTCGGCATGGCGCTCTCCTTCGCCCTTGTCCTGTTTGCGAGAAAGAGGGGAACGAAGAAGGAATGACGCCTTCGGACGGACCGCCTTCTCCCGAAAAAAGGGAAAACAAAATAAAAAAACAGCGCCGAGCGGCAAATCTTGCCGCTCGGCGCTTTGCGTTTGGTCATTTCAAAAACTTTCGGATGAGTTTATCGTAGAATTTCTTGTAGGGTTGATAGCGCATGGGAAGATCGATCCACGTCTTTTTATCGACAATGCTCTTTCTGTGCGTGAAGCAGTCGAACCCGTCCTTTCCGTGGTAGCTGCCCATGCCGCTCTTGCCGACCCCGCCGAAGCCCATGTTGGACGTCGCGAGGTGGATGACGACGTCGTTCACGCAGCCGCCGCCGAACGCAACGCGTGTCGTGAACTTCTTCACCGTCTCCTTCTTCGACGTGAAGAGGTAGAGCGCGAGAGGAGACCCGTTCTCGTTGATCTCCCGAATGACCGTCTCCTCGTCCGTGTACGTCAGAACGGGCAGCACGGGACCGAAGATCTCTTCCTGCATGACGGCGTCCCCGCGCGTGACTCCTTTCAAAACGGTCGGAGCGATGCGGAGAGTCTCCTTCTCCGTCTCTCCGCCGCAGTAGATCTTTTCTTTGTCGATGAGTCCGCAGATCCTCTCAAAGTGTTTTTCGTTGACGATCTTTCCGTAATCGTGATTTTTGAGCGGATCGGCGCCGTACTGCTTCGCGATCTGCTTCTTGAGTTCGGAAAGGAGCGCCTCTTCGACGTCCTTGTGAACGAGAATGTAGTCGGGTGCGACGCATGTCTGTCCGCAGTTGAGGAATTTACCGAACGCGATCCGCTTCGCCGCGAGCTTGAGATTCGCCGTCTTGTCGACGATGCAGGGACTCTTTCCGCCCAGTTCGAGGGTGACGGGGATGAGCTTCTCCGCCGCATGCCGCATGACCTCTTTGCCGACGGCGACGCTCCCCGTGAAGAAGATCTTGTCGAACGGGAGATCGAGCAGGGCGCTGTTCTCCGCTCTCCCGCCGAGGACGACGCTGACGATCTCGGGCGGGAACACCTCTTCGATGAGGGAAGCCATCACTTTGCCCGTCGCGGGGGAGTAGGCGGAAGGCTTGACGATGGCGCAGTTGCCCGCCGCGATCGCGTCGACGAGGGGTTCCATCGTGAGCAGGAAGGGATAATTCCAAGGACTCATGATGAGCACGCACCCGTACGGCGAGGGAAGCGTGTAGCTCTTCGAACGGAACTGCGCGAGCGGCGTTCGGACACACTTCGCTTTTGCGTACTTTTTCATATGCTTTTGCATATGCGTGATCTCCGCGAGCGTCATGCCGACTTCGCACATGTAGCTCTCCGAGGCGCTCTTGCCGAGGTCGCTCCCGATCGCTTCGTTGATCTCCGCCTCATGCGCCTTGATGGCGCCGTACAGCTTGCGGAGAAGCCGTTTTCTTCCCTTGACGGAGAGCGTCAGCCCCGTCGCGAAGTAGTCCTTCTGCAGGGCGAGCTTCCCGACACTGTCAAGAGAGGGCTGTTTTCTGATCCCGCGGTACAGCTCCTCGAGTTCGAGCCTGTTCATGAGTTTGGGAACGGGGTAGAGGGGATTCGCTTCCCTGTCCGCATTGCTTGCGAGGAGAGGAATGTCCTTCTCGAAGATCTCGAGAGAGGAAGGAATGCCCGTCCGCGCGTTGAGGGACTCCACCCAAGCGATGAATTCATTTGCCGCCTTCCCGTTGTCCTTTTCGCTGCTGACGCCCGTGAGCCGCGCGAGCTTTGCAAGCCGCTTATGGCACTTCTTTCCGTACTGTTTGAGAATGTAGGGGAGAAGGGTCGCGTTCGTCCTGCCGTGGGGATAGTTGTACGCGCCGCCCAGCGAATGCGCCACGGCATGCACATAGCCCACATAGGAGATCGTGAACGCAAGCCCCGCATCGAATGCCGCGATCTGCATGTTCTTCCGCGCCGTCAGATCTTCTCCGTCCTCATACGCCTTGATGAGGTTGTCCTTGATGAGCTTCACGGCATTTACGGCACGCTTGCGGGTGAACCGCGTCGTCGACCGTCCGATATACGCTTCCACGGCATGCGTGAGCGCGTCAAGCCCCGTCTCCGCGGTGGGAGCGGGCGGGAGCGTCCTCGTCATGCGGGGATCGAGGAGCGCATACTTCGGCGCGAGGCAGAAGGAGAGGATCGTGAATTTATAGTGTGCCGCATCGTCCGTCACGACTGCGGCGATCGTCGTCTCGCTTCCCGTGCCCGCCGTCGTCGGAACGGCGATGAAGAGGGGCTGTTTCCCCGTGACTTTGAGGATGCCCTTCATCTGCAAGAGGGTCTTTTTGGGGCGCAGCAGCCGCGCCGTGACTCCCTTCGCGCAGTCCATGGGGGAACCGCCCCCGACGGCGATGAGACAGTCGCACCCCGCCTTATGATAGAGGGAGACCGCCTCTTCGATCGCCGAGACGGTGGGATTGACGGGCGTCTTGTCGTAGATCTCAAAGGAGATGTGTTTCTCCTCGAGCGCCGCCGTCACAGGCTCTAACACGCCGTGCGAACGCACGCCGCGGTCTGTCACGATGAGCGCCTTCTTCTTTCCCTTCGACGAAATGAGCGCCGCCGCTTCTCCGCATTCATGGAGCTGCTTGGGAATGTGATAGGGCATCAGGGGGATCGCAAGACGGAACCCGATCTGAAATGTTCTGCACCAAAGTTTTCTGAAAAAATTCATATTGTTGCCGCCAAAAAAAGTTTGATATGATTATAGAATAAAAAACTTGCAAAGTCAAGCGTTCGATTCACTTTATGAACCATTTTCGGAAAAAAATTTATCCGTGTCTGCGCAGCCGCAGAAAGGTGAGGACGATGTGCACGGCGCAGAGAACGCCGACGACCGCGGTCAGGACCCAAAAGACGGTGTCCTGAAAGGGACCGTGCCCGAGGTCGGTGACGATCGTCCCGCCGATGTCGAAGAGGAAGTGGGTCAGGATGCACAGCCACACGTTTTCCGTCTTGAGGAGCATGACCGCAAACATACAGCCGAGCAAAAAAGTGTACCCCACCTGCAAAAAAACCGCCCCAACGTTGCCCGAAAAGAGGTTGATGAGGTGCATCGCCGCAAAGAGGGCGGCGGAGACGAGGACGGCAAAGAGGTCCCGTCCCTTTTCGCCGCGGAGAATGGGAACAAGGAGCGCACGGAAGAAGCTCTCCTCGAGGAGCGCGATCCCGAAACACTTCAGAAGGAAGAGCCAGAGAAGATCTATTCGATCGATGACGGCGCTCCCCGAGATGAGGGCGGAGAAGGGGAAATTGGCGGCGGCGACCGCAAAGCAGGGGATCGCCCAGAGGAGATGGACGCCCTTCCACTTGGGCAGAAAGACCTTCCCGTACCCCTTCATGACCATAAAGAGACACAAAAAACCGCCCGCCGCCAAGCGCGGGACCGTCTCGCGGAGCAAATTTCTCCAGATCTCGCTTTCGATGGGCAGAATGTCGAACCCGAAGAGCACGATGAGCGCAAGACAGGGGACAAAGAGGACGATGAGGAGCACATTACGCCGACTCATGCTCTTCCTCCCCGCCGATGTACTGTTTCAGGACATAGCGATACAGAAAGATGAACCCGACGCCGACGGCAACGAGCACGATCGCCGTGAGCTGGGAAGGGGACAGGAAGGAAAGTCCCGAGGAACCCCTGTCATCCCCGCGGAAAAATTCGATGATGAACCGCCACACCCCGTAGGAAATGAGATAGACGCTCCCGTTGTACGTTCCCTTCCGCTTGAGAAGGAGAAGGACGAGCACCCCGCAGAGGACAAAGAGAAAGAGGGATTCGAAGAGCTGGATGGGCACCCGCTTCTCCCAATTTCCGCCGATCAGCATGGGGAGGCCGTACTCGCTCGGCATTCCGTAGCAGCAGCCGTCGAGCAGGCACCCGATCCGCCCGAAGGCATGCGCGAGCACGATGCAGGGAGCGATGAGGGAGAGCATGCGGTTGAACTCTTTGATGTGCGCCCCCTTCACGAAGAAGTGTCCCGCCGTGAAGTAGAGGAGCAAAAAGACGGCTGCCGCGCCGATGAGACCGCCGTAAAAGGTCGTTCCGACGCCCCACTTGAATTCTCCCGTTTCGAGAAAGGCGTAAAAGCTCTGAAAGAGGGCGGCAAAGAGATACCCCCCGACGATCGCCCCGACAGAGACGAGGATCGTGAGCGCGAATACGGGATAGGAGATCCCGACTCTCCGATACAGGACACGGAAAAGCACCATTGCGGAAACGATGCCGCAAAGGATCATCCAATAATAGAGATCGAGACCCAAAAAGGAAACGTCGGGCGCCATGCTTTGATTATAGCATAAAAGAAGGGGGAGCGCAATGGAAAAATGAAAACTCAATGTGAAAATTCTGCGATCTTCCCATCAAAAAAACGCCCGCGCCGTCAGGGCGCGAGCGAATATCCGCTGCCGAACAGGTTTCCCTGCAGATATGCGTCGGGCACCGTCCCGACGATGACGCTCTCGCAGATGAGGACTTCCGTGAGGGACGCAAAGTTGCTCGTCCCCGAGGGCATGACGATGGAGATGTCCGCCACGACGTCTAAATAGATGGAATGCTTGGTCTGGTTGATGCCTTCCGTCTCGAATTTCGAGGAAAAACTGCACGATACATTGGAAATGGGAATGATCTTGATGTTGATTTTGGGACCGAACCCCGCCCACGCCTCGATCCCGAAGAACGCGCCGAGGGGGACTTGGATGCCCCCCTCGCTCATCTCCTGTAAATTCTGCTGCGACATGTACGCCGTATCCCTCGCGATGCGGTTGATCTGGAAGGAATTGGACGTGATGGAGCGGATGACGCCGTCCTCGCCGCGGTCCACCGTCACGAGATCCTCATAGCGGATGCCGTCGGAGAGGGTATAGTAGATGGCGTCATTGACGGCGACCGTCGTGATCGAGCGCATGTTTGCCTCGGCGATCGACTTCAACACCCCCGTGAGATTCACATGGACGAGAATGACCGCGACCGCAAGGACGAGGGCGACCGCACAAAAGAGGATCCGCCGCTTGACCTTTTTTCTCCCCGAACGATACTTTTTCACGCAATATTGTATGAAAAAGCAAGTCCCGTCATTCCTGCATGAGAAGGCGGACAAGGGTCTCTTCCTCGGCAGGACGGGCGAAAAAGTCCCGCACGGGTTCCCCCGAAATCGGGATGTCGTCGACCGTCTTTCCCTTGCGCAGAAGGACTGCCCTGTGCGCGAGGAGCGCCGCTTCATGCACGTCATGCGTGACGAAAACGACGGTCTCTCTTTTCTCCCGCCACAGCGTCCCCGTCAGTTCGAGAAGGGACTTTTTGAGGGAGAGATCGAGGGAAGAGAAGGGTTCGTCCATGAGCAGGACATCGTGGGGGAAGAGGAACGCCCGCGCGATCGCGACCCGCTGCCGCTCTCCCCCCGAGAGTTCGTTCGGGAACGCCTTTTTCTTCCCGATGAGTCCGACTTTTTGCAATATGGGGTCGATTTTTCCCCATTCTTCCTTCTTCAGAACAAGTTTTAAGTTGCCCTCCGCGGAGAGATTCGGCAAAAGTTTGGGACTCTGAAAGAGATAGCTGACTCTCTCGGCGCCATCGACCGTCCCCTCATGGGGGACCATGCCCGCGATGACGTTGAGAAGGGTCGTCTTGCCCGCGCCGCTCTCTCCGAGAACAGCCGTGATCTTGCCCGTCTCGAAGTCCAAGGAGACGTTGTCGAGCGCGACCGTCTCCCCGTATTTTTTTGTGACGGAAGAAAGTTTCATGAGCGCCACCTCCCCGCAAGACGGGAAATGAGGGCAAAGATCCCCTCAAAGATGAACCCCGCGAGGACGGCGAGCAGGGTGAGCGCGATGAGGCGGGGGGTCTCCAGATAGCCCTGCGCCTGCTGCATCATGCTGCCGAGGCTCCGCGCAGTCGCGGAGAGCACTTCGCCCGAGACGGTGATCTTGAGTCCGAGCGAGAACGCCGCTCCGAGCTGGGAGAGCACGGGGGGCGCGGAGAGGGGAAGATACATTTTGAATGCCTGCCGCGCCCTCGGGATCTTGTACGCCGCCGCGACTTCGCCGTATTCCCGCTTCACTTCGGTGAGGGAAGTGAGCGTCGAGCGGTAGAGGACGGGGAAGAGCACGAGGGCGGCAATGACAACGGGCGCAAGCGCGGGAGACGTCCAGATGAGCAGGATGAGCACGACCGCCATCGTCGGCACCGTCCTCAAAACTGACACAATGGGGGCGAAAAATGCACGAACGGGGTCAAAAATGCACGCAAGGAGCGCGATCCCGACGCCGAGCGCGAAGGAGATAAAAAACGCTTCCGCCGTCCGCCACACCGTTCCCCCGAAGGCACGCCAAAAGACGGGATCGATGAGAAGGTGTCCCGTCTCGGCGACCGTCTCCGAAAACGAGGGCACGACATAGCTGTTCCCCGCCGCGAAGTAGGCGACCGTCCATGCGATCCACAGGGCAAGGATCGCCGCTGCGGAAAAGATGAGATCGAAAATCTTTTGCTTTTTCAACGTTATTTTGCCCTGTAGAAGAAGGCGTCATCGGGGATGTTCGTCGCATCCGCAGAGATCTCTTTATACTTCCTCAAAAATTCGATGACTTTGGTCTTGCAGTCGGCTGCCTTTGTGAAGCCGACGGAGCAGTTCGCGAGCACGGTCGGGTTGAGCTGCGCCTCGTTGAAGGCGGCTTCCAGCCCCTCGGTCCGCTTGGACGCGAGCAGCTCCGCAAGGGTGTGCGCGTCCGTCTTTGTGAGGAAGTCCGCACAGCCTTCCAGATAGGAGAGCATTCTCTCCTCGGCGTCCCTGTTTTCGAAGTTCTTCATCACCATCACCGCCTGCGGGAAGCCGCTGCCGTCCCCGTAGAGCGCCTGCAGGGACCCCGCCGCACGGAGCGGGTTGGGGGAGGACGCCGTCCCGCCGATCTTGGTTGTCCGCGCGGGTTCGGGGCAGAGATAGTAGTCACAGCCCGTCGCGGGAACGACCTGCGCGGGAGTCAGAGAGCGGAGATTGACCTTTGCGGGGTTGGGATCGTCGTTGTTCTCGACGACCTGATAGGGAATGTTGTATTCGCCGAGCACGATCCGAAGGGTCAGCCCGGGGACATTTTCATACTGGATGACGCCGAGCGTCTTTCCGAGAAGCGCCGTCGCGACGTTCTCCTTCGTCAGTTCGGGAAGATTTTTGTTTGTGTCCGTCAGAAAGTACAGGTTGCCGTTCGTGACGGTGCCGAGCATCTGATAGGTCTCTCCCGTGCCGAGGAGCTTTCCCGCCGCATTCGAGGGCAGGATGCAGAAGTCGGCAGTCGGATCTTTTCCCGTGACATAGGTCGCGATCGTGTTTGCGTCGACGATATGGACGTCGAACTTGATGGGGGGAACGGGATCTTTTTCCTGCTCGATGAGACCCGCAAGCGCGAGGGCGGGAGCGCCGTCGGGCGCATAGACGGAATAGGTGGTCCATTCGTCATGACCGTTGTCCGTGTGCTCTTTGTCGTTTTCGCCGCAGGCAGCCGCGCCGACCGCCGCCGCTCCGATCACCGCGAAACACAACATCCCGCTGATCCATTTTTTCATAAAAACCACTCCTTATATAAAAAATATAATTTCAAATTTGAGACGGGGAGATTATCTCTCCCATGGGGATCCCCGCGCAAACCCTCTCCGTGGGAGAGCCTTTTCTTACCCTCTCCGTGGGAGAGGGGCAGGGGAGTGGGTCACCGCAGTTTTCTCTTGCTGCCCCTTTTAGGGGAAGTCCCCGAGCTTGCGAGGGGAAAGGGGTTTCAAAACCCTTCAGTCTCGCTTCGCTCGGCAGCTCCCCTACAGGGGCGCCAAGGAATACCCGAAGGGGTAGGCTCTGCTTCAGACCTGACCCCCCACGGGGGGAAGGTGGATTTGCGTCAGCAAAGACGAATGGGGGGGACATTCCACTTCCTGCGCGTAGCAAAACCGCGCTTTTGCGGAGCGCACCCAATTTGCAACGCTACCGTAGGCTTAATGTCAATACAAATAACGTATTCGGAGCGACTTAATTGATGCACAATGCCAGTTCGCTCGAACGTATTTGTTTTGCGCAGCAAAAGAAATCGTTCGAAATCAGTACTTGCTGAATAACGTTTTCGCATTGACGCCGTCGAGCTGTCCGATCTTTCCTGTCAGGGCATTGACGGCGGAAGAGGGCGCATCGAGCACGACGCTCAAGACGGAGACATGTTTCTCCCGATAGGGTATCCCCATTCTGCCGATGATGTATTCCCCGTACTCGGAGAGATAGGCGTTGAGTTTTTCCGCCTGTTCCCGCTTCTCCACGATGACGGAGAGCACGGCGATGCGTTTTTCTTCCATAAAAAAATCTCCCGCCCGAACGCAGGAGGAAACACGCCGAAAACGTCGGCGCGGCATTTCGATCAAAACTTCCTCCTTTGCGGTCAGAACCCTCTTTCCGTTCAGGCAAGGACGATTATAGCACATCCTCCGAAAAAACACAAGGGATTTTGGGAAATTTCAGTCCGTCCCCGTCTTTTTTGTTTGATAAAAGAGAGAAAATATGGTATAATCATGCAGATCATGTTTCAGAGGTAAGCGATGTTACAGGTAAACGGCGTCAGTCTGCAATACGGAAGCAAAAAACTCTTTGAGGACGTCAATCTCAAATTCACCAAGGGCAACTGCTACGGCATCATCGGCGCGAACGGCGCAGGCAAGTCCACCTTCCTGAAAGTTCTTTCGGGGGAGATCGAACCCAACAAGGGGGAAGTCATTCTCGACAGGAACGAGCGCATGTCCGTCCTCGCCCAAAACCAGAACAAGTTCGACGGGGAGACCGTTCTCCGCACCGTCATGCTCGGGCACAGCCGTCTCGTCGAGATCATGGACGAGAAAGAGGAACTCTACTCCCATGCCGAATTCACCGACGAGGACGGGGAACGCGCGGCGGAACTCGAGAGCGAATTTGCGGAACTCGGCGGCTGGGAAGCGGAGAGCGAAGCGCAGACCCTTCTCAACGAACTCGACATCCCGTCCGAATTCCACTCCGTCAGGATGGGGGATCTCGACGCCAAGAAGAAGGTCAAAGTACTCCTCGCACAGGCGCTTTTCGGCAATCCCGACGTGCTCCTTCTCGACGAGCCGACGAACAACCTCGACTTAAAGACGACCCGCTGGCTCGAAAACTATCTGCTGGAT
This sequence comes from uncultured Clostridia bacterium, assembly GCA_947626935.1. GTDB lineage: Bacteria > Bacillota > Clostridia > Christensenellales > Borkfalkiaceae > Gallimonas. The sequence goes on from CANQUD010000035.1 coordinate 11,804, forward strand.
TTCGAGAACACCATCATCATCGTCTCCCACAACCGTCACTTCCTCAACAAAGTCTGCACGCACATCTGCGACGTGGATTTCGGGAAGATCAACCTCTACCTCGGGAATTACGACTTCTGGTATCAGACTTCCCAGCTCATGGCGCGTCAGCAGCGGGACGCCAACAAGAAAGCAGAGCAGCGCGCCGCGGAACTCAAGGACTTCATCGCCCGCTTCGCCGCAAACGCGAGCAAGTCCCGTCAGGCGACTTCCCGCAAGAAGGAACTCGAGAAGCTGACCATCTCCGACTTCAAGCCCTCTCTCCGAAAGTATCCCTTCATCGATTTCAAGTACGAACGGGAGATCGGCAACGACATTCTCGAAGTGGAAGGACTCACCAAGAAGGGCTATTTCGAGGACCTCACCTTCACCGTCCAGAAGGGGGACAAGATCGGCATTCTTTGCGACAAGTCCACCTCGGTCACGATGCTCTACGATATTTTGACGGGCAAAGCCGAACCCGACAGCGGCACCGTCAAGTGGGGAAAGACGATCTCCACATCCTATTATCCCCTCGATAACAGCGAATTTTTCGACGGATGCGGCCTGACGCTCGTCCAGTGGCTCTCCCAGTTTTCCAAGGATCATTACGAGGAATACCTGCGCGGCTGGCTCGGAAGAATGCTCTTCTCGGGCGAGGAAGCGCTCAAAGAGGCAAAGGTCCTGTCGGGCGGCGAAAAAGTCAGATGTATGCTCGCGAAGATGATGCTCGAGGGAAGAAATTTCCTCATCTTCGACGAACCGACCAACCACCTCGACCTCGAGTCCATCACCTCGCTCAACAACGGTCTCATGGCGTTCAAGGGCTGCATGCTGCTGACGTCCCACGATCAGGAACTCATGAATACCGTCTGCAACCGCATCCTCGTCATCGACAGGACGAAAGTGTTCGACAAGAACGTCACCTTCGACGAATACATTGACCTCGTCAGCGCCTGATTTTTCGCAGCTTTCCCCCCGCGTTCCCCGAAAGAGGGGGCAAAGAGCGGAAAAATTGTCGCTTATCGCAGAAAATTTTGCAAAAAAGGCAAAATATTTTCTTTCATACTCTTGCAAAATCGAAAATCATGATGTATACTATAAACGATAAAGTATATACGGAGGAAACGTAATGTTCGAAGCGTTTTTGGTGCTCGGCGGGATCGTGATCGGCGTTCTCTTTGCCAGCATTGCCGTCATGGCGATCAACCAAAAAAATAATAACCAAGCAGAACCCGCTCCCCAAGAGGAGCCTGTCGCCGAAAAAGCGGCGGAAGAACCTGCCCCTCAGCCCGAAGAGCCGAAGGAAGAACCTGCTCCCGAAGAGCCGCAGGAAGAACCCGAGGAAGAGCCTGAAGAGGAACCTGAAGAAGAACCCGAAGAGGAACCCGAGGAAGAGGCGGAAGAACCCGAAGAGGGGACGCCCGTCGTCGCCGTCGCCGCAGCGGACGGCGAGGAAGAAGAGGGATACGACCGCCGCGGCAAGACGATGTATGCAAGGGATATGACGCCCGGCATGCGTCTCATGATCGGTTGCCTCAACCCCATCTACGACGACAGACTGTACAAAGTTACGTTCTCCTATTCCTTCAAGGCGAGACTTGCGCTCGCCAGCGACGAGACGAAGGCGCTCTATGCGGATTTCGTCAACGAAGTCGCACACTACAAGAAAATCAAGCTCCGCGACAGCCGCCGCCAGCAGCGCATCGGCATCGGGCGCGACAGAGTGGGTATCCTCTTCTTCAAGGGGAAGAAACTCTGCGTCGCGTACGCGCTTTCGCACGAAGATGTTGACTACGAAGCGATGAAGATCGAGGACATTTCCGACAAGGCACGCTTCGAGCAGACGCCCGCGATGATGCGTTTCACCTCCGGCATCAAATGCAGAAGAGCGATCAAGCTCCTCGGTCAGATCGCCGAGAAGTACGGCGTCGAGCGCAAGGACGAGGCGCTCTACGAGGCGGAGATCCCCGAACTGGACCGCGACGCGCTGTACCGCTCGGAGGACATCAAGATCTATGCGACGCTCATCGAGCGTTCGCCCGCCGAAGAGAACAAAGACAACAAATAACAGGCTTTGACCGCCCTCCCCTCGGGGAGGGCTTTTCTTTTGCAAAAAATTCGGGGCGACCGTTCCGTCCTTCCCGTCTCCCGAAAAAGAAATTCATGAAATATCCAAAAAATCTTTGCCAATATCGTTGAAAAATTTTTCAAAGAATGTTATACTGTATTTTGACATTATATGCGCTCTCTCCACAAGGTCTTGCGGAGAGACAACTGGAGGAAACGTGAACGGAGTCGGTCGCGGCAGCGAGGACAAAAAGGATAAAAGCAATCGGACGAAGATCGCCACGCGGGAAACATTCGGCATGACCTTCCTGCTCTTCGGCGGTCTGCTCTTTCTCATCGTGGCAACGGGGCAGCTTCTTTTTGGGGACGTCGGAGCGTCGATCACGGCATTCTTTGTCGGCGTCGGCGGCTTTTACGTCTACTTTCTGCTCGGCGCTCTCGTCTATTTCTCTCTCGTCCTGATTTTGGGGAAGCGTTTCCTTCCCCGCGGCTGGGCGTTGAGGCTCTTTTTGCTTGTCACGGCGACCTTCTTCATCGTCCATACGGCGACGGCGGAACGCTTCTTCACCGTCGATACGGGCACGAACAGCTACGGCGCATACCTTTCGGGCTGCTTCCATGCCGCAGGCGAGGGCGCTTCGGAAGGCACGGGCGGGGGATTCCTGCTCGGTCTCATCTGCTATCCCGTCCGCTTCCTGTTCCAGAGGGCAGGCTCTTACGTCATCTTTGCGCTCGTCCTTGCCCTTGCGGTCTGGTTTGCGCTCCTCGGAACTCCCCTGCGGGCATATCTTCTCCCGGGGGAAAAGAAGGCGAAGAAGGGGGAAGAGGACAAGGCTCCCATGACCTTCGACGACATTCCCGAACCTGCAAGGACATATTCGTCTCCCGCCGAGCGTCCCCGCGAGGGACAGCCCGCGCCGCCGTACGCAGCTCCCGCATCCCCCGCGGCTTCGGCGCCGAATACGGTCTATTCCGCTCCCACGCAGAACACCGCTCCCACGCAGAACACAGGTTACACCGCTCCCGCCTCGCGGAGCAATTCCTTCACGCCGAGAGGGGACGCACAGGCGCGGAGCAGGGCGATCCTGTTCTCCGACGACCCCGCCTCGAGCTATAAGGAAAATCTCATCTTCAACGAAGATTCCCGCTTCAACTCCCAGCCCCGCCGCTCCAACATCCTTCCGTCCGACGGAGAGACCTACTCCGACCGCTACGCCAAAGACTCGCAGAACACCCGTTCGCAGATGCCCCGCCGCGTCACCGAGGAGAGGAATGACGTGGGGAGCAGCGGCTACTCCTATCCGTTGAGCGAGGACAACTACCCGCAAAAACCCTCTTACCGTGCACCCATCGGGGACGCACCCAAGCAGGACTTCTATAAAAACGATGTGCCGCAGGAACCGACGGGACAACCCGCCCCGACCGAGGATCGGCGCATCTTCGGGGACCCCCGCACCTTCCGTCCCGAGCCGCCCGTCGAGAACAGGCGTCCCGAGCCACCCATCGAGAACAGGCGTCCCGAGCCGCCCGCAGATCCCTTCCTTCCGCCCGTCTCCCGCACGGAATCGGCACGGGATAGGGGACTGTTCGACGCGACGGAACCTCTCTCCCGCAGCAGACGGGACATCCCCACTCAGCCCGAACAGCCGACGGACGATCTCTTCTCCCGCGGCAGGCGGGACATTCCCACCCAGCCCGAAGAGCCGACGGACGACCTCTTCTCCCGCGGCAGGCGGGACATCCCCACCCAGCCCGAAGAGCCGACGGACGAC
>CANQUD010000036.1 GCA_947626935.1 uncultured Clostridia bacterium
GTGAAAAAGAAAAAACCCAAAACTTGCCATTGAAAGTGGTTCGTTTTAGGTTTTTCTTGGTGGGAAGAGGTGGATTCCCTTCGCTACGCTCGGGAGCTTCGTCGGCAGAGAGGGCAATTAGAAAGCAATCGACTTATCACGTCTGCCTCCTCGCGCGAACCACTGAAGAATATCGGGTTTCTTTCTACCACCTCTTCCCACCACGCAAAAACCCTTGCACAAGGCAAGGGTTTTTGCGTGGTGGGAAGAGGTGGATTCGAACCACCGAAGTCGGAGACGTCAGATTTACAGTCTGATCCATTTGGCCGCTCTGGAATCTTCCCATATATATGAAATTTTACGCGTTATCGGTGGAGCTGGTGACGGGAATTGAACCTGCAACCTGCTGATTACAAATCAGCTGCTCTGCCGATTGAGCTACACCAGCAAAGTTTGTCCCCGATGGGGGACTTCCCCTAAAAGGATCCCAAAAAAGACGAAGTATTTTTTGGGGAAGAGGAGCGACAGGCGTAGAAAGCTGTTTCTCCCCTTAAGGCTCCCAAAAAAGATTGCGTAGCAAGATTTTTTGGGAAGAGGAGAGACCTGCGTAGAAGGCGAAGTTTTTGCGCTTGCGCGAAAACTCGCAAAACGCGCAGTGTCTCGACGTGGTGGCTTGGGGTGGAATCGAACCGCCGACATAAGGATTTTCAGTCCTCCGCTCTACCAACTGAGCTACCAAGCCGTATTGAAGCCTCATTCCTCGGAATGAGGCTTCATGATTTTGGCGACCCAGAACGGGCTCGAACCGTCGACCTCCAGCGTGACAGGCTGGCGCTCTAACCAACTGAGCTACTGGGCCAAAATGTATCGATTTGACGAACCGTGTCCCTTAAGGCTCCCCAAAAAGATTGCGTAGCAAGATTTTTTGGGAAGAGGAGCGACAGGCGTTAAAGGCGAAGTTTTTGCGCTTGCGCGAAAACTCGCAAAACGCGCCTTGTCGCGACGAGGTGGTGGGCCTTCACGGATTCGAACCGCGGACCGATCGGTTATGAGCCGACTGCTCTAACCACTGCGCTAAAGGCCCACGGTACGCCGTCACACCGAATGCTTGTTTATCATAGTATAAATACCGCCAAAAGTCAAGTGATTTTTCACGCATTTTGGAATTTTGGAAAACTTTTTTTCGGCAATTCTTTCCGCATCCTCCCGCATTCCGACAAAAGCCGCCCGAATTTATCTGTTATAATCTCTCTATCGATACCGTATCACGACATGAGGAGGCATATTGATATGAAAATGCAGGGGCGTACGATCGGCGGTTCCCTCTACATCTATCTCTCGGGCGAACTCGACGAGCACTCCGTTTCCGCCGTGCGGGAAGCGGCGGACAGGCTCATCGACGAACACGCGGGGCTGTCCCGCGCCGTCTTTAATCTCGCGGGCGTGCGGTTCATGGACTCGACGGGCATCGGGTTTCTCATCGGCAGATACCGTCATCTCAAAAAATACGACATGGGCATGTATCTCGAGGATCCCGATGTCAATGCCGACAAGATCCTGTCCCTTTCGGGCGTCTACGCAATCATGCCGAAATTGAGGGAAAGCGTATGAACGAGATGTCTTTGAAGTTTCTGTCGAAGTCCGAAAACGAGGTGTTCGCGCGGAACGCCGTCGCCGCTTTTGCGCTCCCACTCAACCCGACGCTGGACGAACTCTCCGACGTCAAGACAGCCGTCTCCGAGGCGGTGACAAACTGCATCGTCCATGCCTATCGGGGAAAGACGGGCTGGATCACCCTCACCTGCCGTGCGGACAAGAATCGTCTACATATTGAAATTTCCGACGACGGAGCGGGCATCGAGGACGTCGATAAGGCGCTCGAACCCTTCTTCACGACGCTCGAGGACGAGGAGCGTTCGGGCATGGGGTTCACGATCATGCAGTCCTTCATGGACGAGTTTCAGGTCAGCTCCGCCGCGGGAAAGGGGACCAAAGTGACGATGTGTAAGGACTTTGCCGCGGGGACAAGCAATGCTGGGTGATGCCGAGACCAAACAGCTCATCCGCCGCGCAAAACAGGGAGATGGGGTAGCAAAAGAGACGCTCATCACGGCAAACGTCTCTCTCCTCAAGAGCATTGTCAAGCGGTATTTGGGGAAGGGGGTCGAGTATGACGACCTCTTCTCCCTCGCCTGCATGGGGCTTCTGAAGGCGATCGCGGGCTTCGACGAGGCATACGACGTCCGTTTTTCCACCTACGCCGTGCCGATGATCGCGGGGGAGATCAAGCGCTTCTTGCGGGACGACGGCAGCGTGAAGGTCTCCCGTGCGCTCAAGAAGGCGGCGAGGGAGATCAACCGCTATATCGAACACTACACCGTCGAGCACGGCAGCCAGCCGACGGTGAAGGAGCTTGCCGCGACGTTCCACATGGAAGAGGGCGAGGTCGTCTTTACGCTCGGCTCGGGACGCATGCCCGTTTCCATCGACGAGGAAGGGGAGTACAAGGACGAAAAGACGGCGACGCTGTCCGAACGGCTCCCGTCCAAAGAGGACCCCGAGGACATGATCGACCGCATGGTGCTGAAGGAAGCGATCGAAAAGCTCCCCGAGCGGGACAAAAAGATCGTCGTGCTGCGCTATTTCAGGGATATGACGCAGAGCGAAGTCGCCAAGGCGATCGGGGTCAGTCAGGTGCAGATCTCACGCATCGAGAGCCGCATCATCTCGCAGTTCAAACGCGATCTGACGGGTTGAAGGCGAGACCCGATCGGGCAAAACCGTGCAATAAGTGTGTATTTTTTGGAAAATCGCGGGGAAGTCCTTCTCCGCGCGGGCGTTTGTGACCAATTGCGATCATTGAAAAAAACGGACGAAAGGGGAGACCCGACCGTCCGTTTTTGGGTGTCATTGTGCGGCGGAAAACAGGACCGTCGCTCCCTAAAAAAAGCGGGGCGGATCCACTCCCAAAAGTTCGTATAAGGTCACTTTATACAGATTGGACAATTCGATCAATTTTTCGTATTCCGGACGCGAAATGTCGTTTTCCCAGTCGCTTACATTCGACTGGCAGATTTCCAGTTTTTCAGCGACTTCCTTTTGTGTGAAGCCGCATTCTTTACGGATCCGTTTGAAGTTTGTGCCGAAATTCATAAGATTATTTTAAGAAAAAATGTGCATAACACATTGACAAATATGTGTAATGCACATATAATTGTATCGGAACAGTATACTACAGGGGAAAGTGTCGGGTAAACTTGAAACGGTCTTAATAAGGGAGAGAAAAATGATAAGAATCGCAATCATCGAAGATACGGAAGAGGACGCCAAGACCTTGGGCGCGTATTGCGATCGGTACGCCAAAGAAAACGGGAAGCAGTTTACCGTAGAAATATTTCATAACGGTCTCGACTTTGTAACGTCGAGTCAGTTTGACTACGATATCATCCTGCTCGATATCAAGATGCCGTACATGAACGGTCTGCAGACGGCGCAAAAGATAAGGGAATCGAATGAAAACGTTGTCATCGTTTTTATTACCGATATGCAACAGTACGCGATCCACGGGTATGAAGTACAGGCGACGGATTTCATTGTGAAGCCTGTGAAGTACAGCGTATTCGATCTGAAATTCAGCAGGATCGTCTCCGTTGCCGAAAAGCGTCAGGGGCATACCGTTGCCGTCAAGACAGGCAAAGCAACGAAATACCTGAAAGTGTCCGATATTTTTTATGTTGAATCGCAGAAGCATAAATTGATCTATCATACGGCTTCGGGCGATCATGAAACATGGGGGACTATGAAAGAGGTGTGCGATTCGATCCGCTCCTTCGGCTTTGCTCTGTGCAACAGCGGTTATTTCGTCAATTTGAGATATGTGGACGAGCTGAACGGAAGTTACGTCATTGTCAACGGCGATTCTTTGCCGATCAGCCGTATGAAACGGAAAAGTTTTCTGGACGCGCTCACCGTATATGGAAAATAATTTCCTGTTAAGAGGATATGAAAGCTTCAGGAGAAAATTGAATGAAGGTATGGAATGAAATTTTATCCTTTTTTATCGGGTTCAATCTGAATCTGTCCTTGTTCAGCGCCGCGTTTTTATGCCGCTTCAAATTGAGGAAAAACAGGTGGTGGATCTTATTGGTCGGCGGACTGCTCTTTCTGTTCGGACCGCTCGCCTATAAATTGATCGTGGGACACAGCATTTATTCCGCGCCCTTCCTGAATATCGGGTGGTACAGCACAAGTTATCTCATTCTCTGCGCAATCTTTTTTGTGATATGCTATTTTTCTTTCGAGATCTCCGCGAAGGAATTATTGCTCATCATTTGCTGCTCGTATTTGTTCCAGAATACCATTCATAATCTACACTTTACGATCCTCCGAAGCTTCCCCGGCATCAATGCCGACGTGCTCAAGGTCCTATCCGTTCTTTTGAATTTTGCGTTAAGTACCGCGATATACTTCTTATTCAAGAACAGGATCATCAGGTTTGACATCGGCAAGGTCAAGACGACGGTGGTATTGATTTTTTCGGTAAGCTTGATCTTTCTCCTTACTGTAGTGTCACAGTGGACGGGTGCGCCCTCCGACGATGGGACGATCGATAGCATTGCCGTAGCGCTCTACGGGGGGATCGTCTCGGTATTATTACTGTGTATTTTGCTCGGGATCTTTAATACGAGCTGGGTATTGCATGAAAACGCAGCCATCAACGGTCTGTTGAAGAATGCAGAGAGGCAATACCGCGTATCGCGCGACAACGTCGAATATATCAATTCGAAAGTCCACGATATGAAACACCGGATCGCGGCGCTGAAACAGCTGTTGGAACAGGGTGACCGAACCCCCGACATGGAGGGGAAGATCGCAGAACTGGAAAAGGTGGTCGAAGTTTACGATGATACCGTTCTGACGGGCAACAACGTTTTGGACACCTTGATCACGGAAGAAAAGAGTCTGTGCAAGAAAAATCAGATCAAGCTTGAATATCTGGTCGACGGCAGCATCCTGAATTTTATAGACCCCGTCGACCTGTACGTTCTTTTCGGCAATGCGCTCGACAATGCGATCGAGAGCGTGCTCAAGATCGAGGACGTGGAAAAACGCGTCATTTCCATTGTAGCGGAAAAGAGGGGAAAGCTGGTCCACATTGCCGTAGAGAACTTTTATACGGGGGATCTTGTGTTGCACAACGGACTTCCCCGCACGAGCAAGGCGGACGAACAGGGGCACGGGTACGGCGTAAAGAGCATCAAATTTATCGCACAAAAGTACGGCGGAAATATCACGATCTCCGCGGAGAACAGCCGATTCAGTCTGTCGATCCTGATCCCGTCGAACAAACCCGAAAAAACCGAAGAAAATAATAAACAGTAAACAATTTGAATAGAAAAACGCAGGTATGACCCCAAAGGCGGTCATACTTTTTTTATTGAATTTTTTCTTAAAAATGACGGATGTGCAAAAAAAACGACAGATCGTGCAAAGTTGTTTTGCCACTTTGACGAAAAAGAAAGCAGAAAGTGAAATATTTCTTGAAAGGGATAAAAAAGGTTGATAAACTGCATTTGCTACTCGGGCGGAGACGCATGAGTCAACGTGAAAATAAAAATCTCGGAAGAAGATTTTTATTGAATAAATCAATAGGAGGAAGAATTATGAAGGCAAAAACAATGTTGCGTGGCAAGAAAGTTCTTTGCGCCGTTTCGGCTATCGCTTTGGCGGGCTCGATCGCGGTCACGGGACTGACTTTCCCCGCCGTGCGCGCGTTTGCCGACGAACCCGGGAAATGGTTCGCCGACTTCGCTTCTTTTGAGGAGGAGCAAGAGTACGCGGCAAAGCTGAACGAGAAGATCATGGAAGAGGGCGCAGTTCTGTTGAAGAACAAGAACAACACCCTTCCGCTCTCCAAGACCGAAAGAAATGTAACGCTGTTCGGTCAACGTTCATACGACCCCGTCACGGGCGGTACGGGTTCCGGCGTCGGGACAGGCAAGTACATAACCATTCCCGAAAGCCTCGAGGCGGCAGGATTCAACGTCAACAGCAAGGTTCGGGCGATCTACGAAGGCAACCCTACGTCGGTGACCGAATATGAGATCGGCTACAAGGCGCAGACGGTCGAATCGGACATCTCGCTCATGGAAGGGACCGAAGGCTCTTTCCTGTTCTACGGTGATGCGGCGATCATGACCATCTCCCGCACGGGCGGCGAAACGGAGGACCTGTACCAGTACAATCTCTCCACGCATGCCGATAAGACCGAACACTATCTCGAGCTTGATGATAACGAGAAAGCCCTCATCAAGTTCATGAAAGCCAACTTCCATAAGGTGATCGTGCTCATCAACGCCGCCAACCCCTTGGAACTCGGTCTCCTCGACGATGAAAGCAGCGAATACGCCGTAGACGCGATCCTTTGGATCGGGCAGCCGGGCAACACCGGTCTCAATGCGATCGGCAGGATCCTCAACGGCGAGGTCAACTCCTCCGGCAGGCTCGTTGACATCTATACGAGGGATCACAAGAAGGATCCTACATGGCAGAACTCCTTTGACCTTTCGCAGAACGCGGAGCGCAATCCCAAAACGGGCGAAGTGATCGGCGACGAATACATCTATGATTCATACTATATGGATGCGAACGGAAAAGAAGTAAAGGGGCAGAGAGTCATCGAGTACGAAGAGGGGATCTACCTCGGGTACAAGTACTATGAAACGAGAGCGGCTGAGTACAGCGGCGCGATCGAGACGATCGGCGAGAAGACGTTTTCAAGCGGCGAGGAATGGTATAAGGACGCCGTCGTCTATCCCTTCGGTTACGGCATGTCGTATACTACCTTCAGTCAGGAACTTGTGACAACGGCATCGGAATTCAAGAGCGCGATCCTCGCAAAGGGCGGACTTGACGATGAAGTACAGGTGAAGGTGAAGGTAAAGAACGAAGGCAATGCGACCGGCAAAGAAGTCGTCCAGCTCTACATTCACGCGCCCTATACCGAAGGGGGGATCGAAAAGTCTGAAGTTCAGCTTGTGGGCTTTGCAAAAACGCCTCTCCTGGAACCGGGTGAATCGGCTACCGTCACCGTAGACGTAAGGCTCGGCGACATCGCTTCGTTCGACTATAACGATGCGAACAATAACAATTATAAGGGCTGGGAGATCGAAAAGGGCGATTATGAACTTCGCCTTCAGAAGAACTCTCACGAAATGTGGGGGACCCAGAAGCTTTCGTTCAACATTGCCGAAAATGAGGCATTGACGACGAAGCTCGACAATGATGAGGACGCAAACAACAATACGCCTTTGTCCAACGGCGACGACTACGATTCCTTGATCAACATCAAGGACAAATCGAATGTCGGCGGAAAAGATTACAAGGGCACCATGGTCACCATGACGCGTGCCGATATGGAGGGAACATTCCCCACCGTGCCCAAGAAGGAGGATCTGACTTACAGCACGCACGTCGGTATGCTCCTCTCGGCGAAGAATACCGAGGCAGGTTCGAGCGCAGCGGGCGGCAGCGGCACCGCCGAGGGCAGATACACGGGGAACTACAACTCCTCCGACGATAAGGCGACCGACCCTTGGTACGTTGCAAACCCCAACGACATCGACAAAGCTTGGACGCAGGCAGCCAACACGGACGGCAGAAAGGACGGCAAGACGGCTGTTCAGCTCGCACAGATGGCGGGTCTTGACTATTGGAACACGACGGATAAGGTCCCCGCGGGACATCCCTATGCGGGCAAGACCGAGGCAGAGGCATGGACGGAATTCATGAACCAGCTCACTTGGGACGAAGTGAAAGAAGTCATCTCAAACGGCTCGTTCGGTACGCCTGCAATTCCCGCGATCGGCAAAGAAGCGGGCAAAGATCAGGACGGTCCCGCACAGCTTAAAAACAACGGCACATACTGGTGCTGCGAAGTTGTGATCGCTTCCACATGGAACGTGGACCTCGCTCATGAGCAGGGCGTCTGCGTGGGCAATGAATCGCTCTTCCAAGACGTAACAGGCTGGTACGGCGCGGCAATGAACATTCACCGCACTGCTTTCTCGGGACGTAACTTCGAGTATTATTCGCAGGATGCGCTTCAGGGCGGCAGGATCGCGGCGGCAGTCATCGGCGGCGCACAGTCCAAGGGTCTCAACTGCTACATCAAGCATTTCGCCGTAAACGATCAGGAAAGAGGGCGCGGCAACCTCGGTACGTTCGCAAGCGAACAGGCGATCCGCGAAAACTATCTCAAGAACTTTGAATATGCGTTCAAGTTCGGCGGCGCGACGGGCGTTATGGTCGCATACAACCGCGTCGGCGCGATCAACGAATTCGGCAACTGGGCAACAAACGTGCAGATCCTCCGCAACGAGTGGGGCTTCAAGGGTGTGGCTCTCACCGACGCATACGGCGGCGGCAACGTGCTTGCCAACATGATGCAGCGCGGCGGCGTCGATATGCCTCTCGGCAGCTACGGCGGTGCGAACTCCATCTCGGGTGAGTGGGATGCGACCCTTCGCAACAACAAGGGCGACGTCCGTGACGGCAATGTCGTGGACGGCAAAATGCCCGAAGCTCCCACGCAGTATCAGGCGATCCGCGACAGCGCTACGAGAACGCTTTGGGCGTTTGCGAATACCAACATCAACGAAAACGGATTAGACAAGTCCTCCGTTTCCTATAAAGATGAGATCGTTTGGTATGCAGGCGTTGACGGCAGCTTAAAGGGCATCACGCCCGTATCCTTCGCGGTCGACGCAGAGAAATACGGCACCTCGAATTTGAGTTATGAATCGAAGGGGTTGCCCGAAGGTTTGAGCATCTCCGCAAACGGTGCCCTTGTCGGCACGACGATGGAACTCGGCACATACAACGTAGACGTCACTGTCGTAGGCGACGGCTGGTCGAGAGCAACCGCTCCCGCAAAGGTCACGATCCGTTCGCTGTATGACAGCTCTGCGGCAACCACCGCAAAGGTCGGCGGAGAGTACAGCAGCACGATCGAACAGGTCTACTTCGAGATCGGCGATGCGTGGGACGGCGGCGACATCAGATCGTTCTCTTACAGAGTCGTGAGCGGCGGCGTTCCCGGTCTTACCCTCGGCGCCGACGGTACGCTCTCCGGTACGCCCACCGAGGCAGGCGAGTATAACATGACCATTCGGACGACCATCACCTACTTCCGCGGACGCAACCGTACGGTAACGTTCGACAGTGTGCTTCCCTTCGTGGTGACCGAGGAAGGATCTGCCGCAGGCAACGAGCTTATGTTCAGAGTCGAAAATGGCAACCTTCAATATTCGGCAGACGGCACGACGTGGGTCGATGTGACTGCGGGCGGCGAGACCGTCGGCATCCAGAGCGTGACGAAGGACAAGGTCGACGAAAACGGCACGACCTACACCGTCACCTATACCGACGGCACAACGAAGACGTTTACGATCGCCGAAACAACTTCGGGCGAAGAAAAGGGCGGATGCAGCGGCACGATCGGCGGTACGTCCGCGATCGTAGGCGCAACGCTCCTTATGGCGGCGGCAGCAGCGGTCGCGATCTCCGCAAAGCGCAAGCGCAGCAAGTGATAGGTTCAAGGGATCTTTGAACCCATGACGGGTCCGAAGATCAAGGAAACGGCACCAAAATCGCCTTGGCAATAGCGCTTGCTATTGCCAAGGTATATTGGTATTAAAAACTTGAATGGAGAATAACAATCATGACGAAACTGAAAAAATTTTTATCGTTACTCTGTGCGCTCACCATGGTAGGCAGCGTTGCGGGAATGGCAGCGGGTTGCGGCAAACCCGAAGACAATACGCCGCCTTCCGGGCAACAGGGAAACACGGGCAACCCCGGCGGAAATGAAAACCCCGGCGGGAATGAAAACCCCGGCGGAAATGAAAACCCCGGCGGCGCAGGAACGATCTTAAGCTCTTTTGACGCTTATCCCGCGATCAAGGACGACCTGCTTGCAAGCGTGAAAACGCATCCCGAAGGCGAGGCGACGTATCGCTTTGAGGCGGAATGCACCGACATACGGGGCAAGTCGGGCATGGGCTATTCAGGCGAAGGAAAGGGAAGCTCTATGATGGTAAAAATCGGCAACAACAATGCCTGCTTTTCCTATCTGTATGTCGAAGGAATGACCGTCAACTTTATCGTTGTGTCCGACAGAGAGGTGAACGATGCCGAACTTTCGTTCTGTCTCGGCGGCGAATTTTTCGATATGATCGTTGATTCGGAATTATTCACCGTCAGGGTGGATACGGTCGCGGAGGAGGATCTGAAACCTATCGACGAGAACGGCGCATTGGGGGCCTGGGACGACCTGTTCATCAATTATGACGGCAACAAGCCCGAGGAAGAATATCTCATTTTCGAATGCCCGATCGATTCCGTCATCCACGGCACAGGCTCGCAGCAACCCACCGATTTTCAGGAATTCCTTATCACGACCAAACTCAAGCTGCACGAAGGCGTCAACTGCATCTCCATGGTCATCAGCGGCAAGGACTTTGAAACGACAGATATCGGGACCATGCAGTGTCAGGCGCCGTGTGTCGACTATATGAAGATCAAGACGAAAGCCCAGCTCGGCTTCTACGATCAACAGAACAACAACTACGGCACCGACGGCTTGTCGATCGTATCCTGACAGAAGGAGAAATTCACATGAAATCTTCTTGGCTAAAAATATGGCGCAGCATTCCTTCACGGGTGTGGTTCATCGTCACTTCCGTGGTCGTTGTGCTCGGCATCGTCATCAACGCGTTGGCGTCTACGATGTTCTATAACACCCTCGGCATCGTTCTCAACAGTCCGGAGAGGATGGAAGTGCTCGATGACGAGAGCCGTTTCACCGCGCTCGAAGGGTATGACACGCGCGAGACGGCAGCCGCCTATGGCGACAAGGTCACGCTCGACGCTGCGCGCGAGGGCATGGTCCTGTTAAAGAACAACAACGCTCTGCCCCTTCAAAGCGACGGCACGTTAAAGGTCAGCGTATTTGGCAAGAATTCGGTCAATCTTGCGTATGGCGGCTCGGGGTCGGGCGCCGCTTCTGGCGGCAATGCGAAAAGCATATTCGACAGCCTTACTGCGGCGGGGATAGAATACAACAAGAGCCTTGTTTCTTTCTATCAAGACAACGCCGCATCCGGCAGCGGCAGACCCGCCAACTCCAGCGATCTCGACACAGGCAAGGTGATAGCGAATATTCCCACGGGCGAAACTCCTTGGGAGAGCTATCCCGACAGCCTGAAGACTACGTTCGGCGAGTATAACGATGCTGCCATTGTTGTCCTGACGCGTATGGGCGGCGAGGGATTCGATATGGCACGCTCCTACCTCAGGCTGGACGAAAACGAAAAGAGGCTCATCAGTGAAGTCGGCAAGTTGTTCAACAAAGTTATCGTCGTGCTCAACGTTGCAACTTCCATGGAGATCAACGACATTGCAAACGATGACAATGTGGATGCGATCCTGTGGGTCTCCTTTACGGGCAATCAGGGCATGATGGCGCTCGGCGAAATTTTAACGGGCACCGTTACTCCCTCGGGCAGAACGGTGGATACGTTTGCCACGCTGGAAAGCAACCCTACATGGAACAACTTCGGCGGCGAGCTGGGCAGCGACACAAAGTATTCGGGAGACTCCTATCTTCAGTCCTCGAGAGCGGGACTCATTGAAACGGGCGTTTACTTCGTGGACGAGGAAGAGGATATCTATGTCGGCTACCGCTATTATGAAACGGCGTATGCCGAAGCCTTGGCGGGCAAATATCAGGGCTTTGACTACGACAGCGTCGTCGCATATCCCTTCGGATACGGATTGAGTTACGCGACCTTTGAATGGACTCTCGAAAACGCGTCCGCGCTTCCCGCAACGCTTGAAGCGGATACGCAGATCACCGTGGAAGTCAAAGTCACCAATACGAGCGCAAACTACAGCGGCAGGGACGTGGTCGAACTCTATGTCACGCCTCCCTATACCTACGGCAAGATCGAAAAGTCGGCAAAAGTTCTTGTGGGATTTGCCAAGACCGACGTGCTTGCTCCCGGGGAAAGCCAGACGGTATCGATCACCGTAGACAGTCCTTACGCATTCGCGTCCTACGATTGCTATGATAAAAACAAAGACGGCAAGACGGGATATATTGCCGAGGCGGGAGAATATGTGTTCACCGTCTCTACCGATGCGCATACCGCCAAGGATATGGCAAGTTCTTCCTTCAAGGCGAATATCGCCGCAGATATCCTCTATACCGACGGCGCGAAAGAGGGGACGGTCGTAGAGAACCGATATACGGACAATGACAATGAGGCATTCAACGTCGATACCGAGCTGTCTGTCCAGCTTTCCCGTGCGGATTTTGCAAAAACGTGGCCTACGGCCCGCACCGAGGACGAAAAGAAGGCAGACAAGAGTCTGATCGACGCAATGAAGGACACCGCGCCCGATCCCAACAACCCCAACAATTACACCGAAATGCCCAAGACGGGAACGGATACCGTCGCGGACATCGTCAAGGTGAACAAGGACGGCGAGGAGATCAGGGAAACAAGGGTCGTTCAATTCAGCGACCTTGTAGACCTCGATTATGACGACCCTGTCTGGGATGCCTTCCTCGATCGTCTGACCTTGGATGAGATGATCGCTCTCGTCAACGAAGGCGCATTCCAGACCACGGCGATCGAACGCCTCGGCGTGCCTCTGACGCGTCAGACCGACGGTCCCGTGGGGTGGGTAAACTTCATGACAGGCATCAGTCAGGCTTTCGAGGGGTGCTGTGCATATTGCTGCGAAAGTTTGCTTGCGGCTACATGGAATGTGGACCGTCTGTACGATATGGGCGTGTCGGTCGCAAACGAAGGGGTCGTCGGCTATAACGGCATGACGTTCAGCGGCTGGTATGCGCCAGGTCTCAACATTCACCGTTCGCCTATGGGGGGCAGGAATTTCGAGTACTATTCCGAAGATCCTCACCTCGGCGGCATGATGGCGGGATCGCTCATGAAAGGTCTTGCAACGGGCGGCGTGTTCGTCACACTCAAACACTTTGCTCTCAACGAGCAGGAAACCCACCGTGCGGGCGTTCTTACGTGGAGTACCGAGCAGGCAATGCGCGAGGTATATCTTAAGAGCTTCGAGATCGCCATAAAGGCTGCAAAGGAAGATACGATCGTCAAGGCAGACGGCGAAAGGATCGAGGGCGAAGGCGCGGTAAAGGCAATGGGGGTCATGTCCTCGTTCAACCGTATCGGCAGGCGCTGGGCAGGCGGAGACTATCGCCTTCTCACCGACATCTTGCGCGATGAATGGAACTTTGAGGGACTTGTGATCTGCGATTTCAACACCTGCTCACACATGATCGTCAAGGATATGGTGTATGCAGGCGGCGACCTCAATCTTGAAATGGTCGGGACAAATGTGTGGAAAAATGCCGATGCAAACAGTGCGGCAGACGTCACCGTGCTTCGTCAGGCATGCAAAAACATTCTTTACACGATCGCAAATTCCAACGCTTATCGCGGGGAGTTTGTCATGCGCATGCCGATCTGGCAGATCGTCATGCTGGTAGTAGACGCTGCGATCGTAGTCGGACTTGCTGTCTGGGGATTCTTTGTGGTGCGCAAAGCGCTGAAGAAGAAAGACGATCCGGAGTTGCCCGAGCAGACGCCCCAAACAGAATAAAGAGATACTATGAGGGATCGTATTCCTCCTGACGGATCCCCTTGCGCAGACCGCCGTGTGCGGTCTGCGCAAGGGGGATTCGGAAAAATGCTCATCGATTTCCTCCATCATAAAAGAATAACGGAAAACAATTTGGTTTCCGTTATTCTTTTTGTTTGATGGGGGCGCACCGTCGGTGGCTCCTTTTCCCCAAAAAATACTTCGTCTCTTTTCAGGAGTCCCGTTACTTCTTGGTTAGGGACCAAAAGGTCGCGGACAAACCGCGCCTGAATCACAAACGGACGGAAGGGGAATCCCTTCCGTCCGTTTGTGGTTGAGCGTTTGCTTCCAAATCCGAACTCAATTCTTCTTCCAATTCCCGCAGAGATACCTCTTTTGTCCCGTCCTTGAAGTTAAATACAAAGACGATTTTGTCATCGAAGAGGTAAATGCTGTTTACAAACCCATCGATCAGACGCTTTCGGCTCTCCAAATCGTTGGGATCAATGTCGCGGAAACGGGTGATCCAAAATGTGATATGTTCTTTTGTAATTTCGGGGCGTTGCAGTTCTTCGCTCATTATGGCGACTTGCAATTCCTTCTTTGTCGCTTCCAATTCGTCGAGCCGCTGTTTCGTCGATTCGTTGAAGATGCCCTGCTGAATGGCGTTGAGCATATTTTGGATGAAGGTTTCCGTTTCCGCAAGCCGCGCTTTGAGTTGCGGGAGGAGAGTGTTCTCCTGCGCCAACAGGTCGAGGATCACATCGGCAATATCTTCGATGAGCGCGTCGTCCATGATGATCTTCATCGTGTATCGGATGACAAGATTCTCGATCCAATCCTTTTTGACGGCTTTTTTGTCACAGCCCTTGTGCCGCTTTGCGTTGGAGCATTTATAATAGTGGTAGACCGATTTCCCCTTGCTCGTTCCCGCTTCGCCCGCCATGAACGCGCCGCATTTTCCGCACCGTAATTTTGTCGTTAAAATGTAGTCGTCCTCTGCCTTATGGCGCGCGGGCGCTTTTTGATTTTTCGCCATCTTTTTTTGAACGCGCTCGAAGAGTTCTTCCGAAATGATTGCGGGAAAGGCGTTCGGCTTGACGATCTCTCGGAAACGATATTCTCCAAGATAGCGGCGGTTTTTCAACATATGATGAATGATATTGAGAGAGAAAGGGTTTCCCTTGACGGATTTAATCCCGCGGCGGTTAAAATCTTTGACGATCTCCGCCATCATCTCGCCCTCGGCATAGCGCGTAAACGCTTCCACGACAAAGGGCGCGGTTTCTTCGTCGATTTCAAAAGTGCGCTCTTTGGTGAGCCTGTATCCCATGGGGACGGTGCCGCCGTTGATCTTTCCTTTCAGCGCATTTTCGGTCAATCCACGGTTGATTTTTTCCGCGAGTTCCACCGAATAGTACTCTGCATAGCCCTCAAGCATACTCTCCAAGATGATGCTTTCCGCGCCTTCGCCGAGAACTTCTCTCGCCGAGATGACTTTTACGCCGTTCTTTTTGAGAATGTTTTTGTAGTGCGCGCTGTCGTAACGGTTACGGGCAAAGCGATCCAATTTCCAAACGAGAATGGTATCAAACAGCTTTTTATAACTGTCCTTTATCATGCGTTGGAAGTCGGGACGATTATC
>CANQUD010000037.1 GCA_947626935.1 uncultured Clostridia bacterium
AATGAGCCCGGTGCAATACCGAACTCATTCACAGATCATCTAACTAAATTTTTGTCCAACTTTCGGGGTCCACTTCACTGACCGCCGTTTTTTCATGGAAAGAATGGCAGAACGCGGCGGGGCGCAAAAGCGCCCCGCCTGCACGTCATTCCAAGGGCGAAGCCCGTGTTCATGCTGAACAAAAGTGAAGCATCCCATTAAACCTATGGAGCACAATGCCACTCCGCCCGTTTGACGGGATTCTTCGCTTCGCTCTGAATGAACGGCTGCGGTGACCCACACCCTGTCGCGGTGCGACATCCCTCTCGCATGGAGAGGGTCAGGGGGGAACATTCACAAAATCCCTGCGCGTGGCGGGGTCCCCCCGCCAAAGCGCACCCCATTTGCAACGCTACCGCAGGCTTAATGTCATTGCAAATAACGCATTCGGAGTGACTTAATTGATGCACAGTGTTACATCGCTCGAACGTATTTTGTTGTGAAGGACACCCCTTCCGCCCCCTTCGGGGCACCCTCGCACGCGGGTAGAACCCCGCGTTTGGTCGGCATTTGCCCACGCATATGGGCAAATGCTATAAGAATTTTGCGCCAAAGATTATCAATCTTTGGCAGAATGCAAAATTCTTCCCTCAAGGGGTGGGCAAGGGGTGGGCGAAAAACAAAATCGTTCGAAACATTGTAAAACCCCCCGAAACTCGCGCTCCGAGGGGTTTTACATATGATAAGGGGGAAAATTATGAGCTGTTTGATCTTTTGATACTGCAATTATAGTACAACCGTATCCAAAATGCAAATCATACAAAAAAATTTTTCCAAAAATTTTTTTCAAGAACAATCTTACAAGATTTGACGCGATTTTCTATTTCTCCCGAAGATTTTTGTGAAAAATTCACAAAATGTTAAAAATTACAAAAAACGGCAGAAAACGCATGCGCAGAGGACGCCGATAAAGTTCGCAACAAGGGACACGGCAACGGGTGTCAAGAGCCTCTTTTTCGTCCCCGCAAAGTAGACCGCCGAGATGTAGAACACCGTCTCGCTCGACCCGTAGGCGCACGACGCGCACCGTCCGATGTAGCTGTCCGCTCCGTGGGTGTGCAGGATCTCCGAGAGAAGCGCCGTCGATCCGCTCCCCGAAAAGGGCTTCATGAGGACGAGTTTCCCGATCTCGGGCGGGATCCCGAGAAAGGAGAAAGCGGGGGAGAGCCACCCCGTGACGAGCGCCGAAAGCCCGCTCCGCTCAAACAGTTCCGACAGCATCAAAATCGCCGCGAGATAGGGAAAGAGAGATAAAACGAGGGGCGCCGCTTCCTTGATGCCGTCCGTGAAACAGTCGTATAACTTGACCTTTTTGATCGCCGCAAAGACAAAGACCGCCAAAAACAGGGCGGGGACGACGAGCGCGAACCACTTCATCTGGTCCCCCGAAGATGTGCGATTTTCAACAGGAGAACGCCCGCAAGCGTGGAGACGAGGGTTGCAAGAAGGGTGGGGAGCAGGATGTCCGCGGGAGAAAGAGACCCTTCCGCGACCCGCAAGGCAATGACGGTCGTGGGAAGGAGCTGCAGGCTCGTGGCGTTCAGGACGAAGAGAAGGTCGGCGGCACGGTCGTTCCCTGCGGAGAGGAAGGCGCGTGTCGCTTTGATCCCGAGCGGGGTCGGAGCGCCGGGCAGACCGAGCAGATTGGCGGAGAGATTCCCCGCCGCACAGCCGATCGCTTCCGCATCGTCTGTACGGAAAATTTTTTTGGCGAGCGGGGCGAAGAGACGGGTGATTTTTTGGGAGAGACCGCTCCGCTCGAGGACCCGAAAGAAGCCGAGCCAGACGCAGTAGACAGCCAAGAGGTCGAGACTGAGCAGGGCGGCGCGTTCCCCGCCCGAGAGCATGGCGGGCAGAAAGCCGTTCGGGTCCTTGATGAGAAAGACTGCCGCCGCAGCCGTAAACACGACGGCAAAAATCGCATTCATGCTTGATTTTATGCTCCGCGAAAGGAGAATATGCCCCGCCCCATTCCTACCCTCTCCACGGGAGGGTGGAGCGGCGCAATTCTGCTCAACAGCCCAGTGGGCTGTGAGCTGCGCCGCGACATGAGGCGTGGCATCGCCGAAGGGCTTTGCGGCGGTCCCTGCCGCCCAAAGAGGGGAGTGGGTCACCGCATTTCTTGTCGCCCCTCACAGGGGAGATGTCACGAGCAACGCGAGTGACAGAGGGGTTTTGAAACCCCTTTGGCTCACTGCGTTCGCCACTTCCCCTACAGGGGCAGCGAGGAATACCCTCTCCGTGGGAGGGTGGAGCGGCGCAATTCTGCTCAACAGCCCGGTGGGCTGTGAGCTGCGCCGCGACATGAGGCGTGGCATCGCCGAAGGGCTTTGCGGCGGTCCCTGCCGCCCAAAGGTAGGGGAGTGGGTCACCGCATTCCAACCCCATTCTTTCGTCCCATTCAAAGCAAGCGCCCGCGGACAAAAGTCCGCGGGCGCCTACATTCAAAATCATCCGCTTATTGCTCAAAATACGTCACATTGTCCTCTTGATCGATCGTCCCGTCCGTACAGGTTATGGTATAATCGCCTGTGAAGCTATTCCACCTGCTTTCTTTCTCGATCGCTTGCCATTCCTTCACCGTTCCCCTAAATTGAATGTCTGCCAGTGAATTGCAACCCTCGAACGCAAACATTCCGATCAAGGTCACGCCGTCGGGAAGTTCAATCCTTTTCAGCCCGCTGCAACCATCGAACGCCCAATTACCGATCAAGGTCACGCTGTCTGGAATGAGAATGCTTGTAAGTCCGCTGCAATCCATGAACGCATAATTTCCGATCGAGGTTACGCTATTTGGGATCTTCAATTCTCCTGTCAGCCCGCTGCAACCATAAAACATACCAATTTCGATCGAGGTCACGCCGGCAGGGAGTTCAATGTCCGTCAGCCCGCTGCAACCCGAAAACGCCTCTTTTCCGATCGAGGTCACGCTGTCGGGGATCTTCAATTTTCCCGTCAGCCCGCTGCAATCACCGAACGCCACATCTCCGATCGAGGACACGCTATTTGGGATCTTCAATTCTCCCGTCAGCCCATTGCAACCCTCAAACGCATGATCTCCGACCGAGGTCACGCCGCATCCAAGCGTCACGCTTTCAAGTTCGCTGCAATATTCGAACGCGCGGATGCCGATCGAAGTCACGCTGTCGGGAATCGTAATGTTTGTCAGCCCGTCGCCACGGAACGCATTCTCTCCGATCGAGGTCACCGCTTTGCCTTGGTAGCCGTACGGGATCGTGACGTCGCCGCTTGCCTCACCGATGCCGATAACCGTGTAGGTGTCTGTTTCGTTGTTCAATTCATACTGAAGTCCCGCGGTGTAATTCCACTTGTCACCGCAACCGCTACAGACATTGTCTGCTGTAAAACTGTGCGTGTGTTCGGGTTCGGGCTGCTGCGCGTTCCCCTGTTCGACATCGCCGTTGCCGCTGTCGCATGCCGAGAGGGCAAAACAGAGGCAGAGAACTGCCGCGAGAGTCAACAAAAACGTCAGGAATTTGCGTTTCATACATCTTTCTCCTTTTTTGTTTTTTCGCGGGCGTGAATGCTGCGGTGACCCACCCCCTGCCGAGGGGGTAAGAACGCGACCCTCCCGCGGAGAGGGTATCGTCGGTATTTGGTTGAGTCGTGCCCTCATTGTATCACGCAGGGCGGGAAATTGCAAGAGGAGTGGGGCAAAATTCATTTACTTTTGCGGGGAATTACGCTATAATAGGGAAAAAGACTGCGAGAATGTCAGAGGGGTTTTCTATGGCAAAGAAATACTACATCACAACTCCGATCTATTATCCGAGCGGAAACTGGCACATCGGGCATTGCTACACGACGGTCATCTGCGACGCGCTTGCCCGCTTTCACAAGATGAAGGGCGAGGACGTCTTTTTCCTGACGGGCACCGACGAACACGGGCAAAAGGTCGAAAAAGAGGCGTTGAAGCGGGGCATCACCCCCCTTGCCTTCATCGATCCTCTCGTCGCCGAACTCAAGGATATGTGGCGGCTTCTCGACGTCGGGTACGACCGTTTCATCCGCACCACCGACGAGGATCACGTCAAGTGTGTGCAGCACATCTATCAAAAACTCTATGAGAGCGGAGACATCTACAAGGCGGAGTACGAGGGCTACTACTGCACGCCGTGCGAGGCTTTCTGGACGGAGAGCCAGCTCAAGGACGGAAAGTGTCCCGACTGCGGCAGAGAGGTCACGAAACAGCGGGAAGAGAGCTACTTTTTCCGTCTCTCGAAGTATGCGCCGCGCATTCTCAAGCTCTATGAGGACGACCCCGAATTTCTCCAGCCGACGTCCCGCGTTAACGAGATGGTCAACAACTTCCTGAAGGCGGGGCTTCAGGACCTCTCCGTCTCCCGCACGACGGTGAAGTGGGGGATCCCGCTCCCCTTCGATCCCAAACACACCGCCTATGTGTGGATCGACGCGCTCTCCAATTACATCTCCGCGCTCGGCTACGGGACGGAGAAGGATGACCTCTATAAAAAGTACTGGCCCGCGGAGCTGCACCTCGTGGGAAAGGAGATCGTCCGCTTCCATGCGATCATCTGGCCCGCCATTCTGATGGCGCTCGGCGAACAGATTCCCAAACAGATCTACGGGCACGGGTGGCTGCTCATCGGCGGGGAAAAGCTCTCCAAATCGAAGGAGAACGCCCGTCCCGAGCTGACCGATCCCTATGAACTCGTCAAGCGGTACGGCGCGGACGCGGTCAGATATTACCTGCTCCGCGAGATCCCCTTCGGCAGCGACGGCGAATATACGACGGAGCGTTTCCTGCTCCGCATCAACGCCGACCTTGCGAACGACCTCGGCAATCTCGTCTCGCGCACGCAGGCGATGATCGGGCAGAATTTCGGCGGAACAGTCCCCCCGTGCGGCAGAGAGGAAGAGGCGGACAAGCCTCTCCGTGCGATGTGCGGGGAACTTTTCAACAAGATCGACGCGGACATGGCTGCCCTGAATGCACCCGACGCGCTCTCCGACATCTTCGCGCTCGTCGACCGCGCCAACAAGTACATCGACGAGACGACGCCTTGGCTCCTCGCCAAGGATCCCGAAAAGAGGGAACGGCTCGGCACGGTGCTCTATCATCTCGCCGAGGTGTGCAGAATGTGCGCCGTCGCCCTCAAGCCCTTCCTGACCGTCGCCCCCGCGAAGATCCTCAAGAGCTTCTCCTGCGATGAAAATGCGGGCTTCGACACGCTTCATTTCGGCGTCCTCAAAGAGGGGATGGCAGTCGAGAAGCTGCCGCCCGTGTTCCCGCGCATCGACGTCAAGAAGGAACTTGCGGAAGTGGAAAAGCTCGTGAAGAAGTCCACCCCCCTACCCCCCTCCACAGGAGGGGGTAAGGGAGATCCCGTCTCCGCGGGAGAGGGGAAGAGCTGCCCTGCTCCTGCGGAAGAGGAAGCCCGCCCGCAACCCAAACCCGAGATCTCCATCGACGATTTCGGAAAGCTTGAACTCAAAGTAGGCGAGGTCATCGCCTGCGAGCGAGTGGAAAAGTCGGACAAGCTCTTGCATGAAACGGTCAAGATCGGCGGGGAAGTCCGCTCCGTCGTCTCGGGCATCGCAAAATTCTACACGCCCGAGGAGATGGTGGGGAAAAAGGTCGTCGTCGTGACGAATCTCAAGCCCGTCAAGCTCCGCGGCGTGCTCTCCGAGGGCATGATCCTCTGCGCCGAGGACAAAAACGGCAACTTATCGCTCGTTTCTCCCGAAAAACCCGTCGAAAGCGGGGCGACCGTCCGATGATCGACGTCCACGCCCATTTCGCGGACGAGGGGTACGATTTTCCCGCAGAATGGGACAAAATCAAGGGAATGGGGGTCGAAAAAGTCATTTTCGCCGCCGATACGTGCGAACATGCCGCATGGCATCGGGATTTTTGCGAGGGACATGACGGCGCCTTCTTCACCGTCGGCATCCATCCCGAATTCGCCGCTTCCTTTCTTCCTGCGCCGAAAAAAGAGGGGGACGTCCCTCGGCTTCCCGAAGCGTTCAAGGCGCTCGCCATGCACAAAAAGTGTGTCGCGGTCGGGGAGATCGGGCTGGACTACCACTATCCCGACACCGACAAGGGGGCGCAGCGGATCCTGTTTGAGATCCAGCTTCTCGCCGCGGCGGAGTTTTCCCTTCCCATCCAGATCCATTCCCGCGACGCCTGTGCCGACACGCTCGCTGTTCTGCGGGAGCACCGCGACCTCATCCAAAACGGTTTTTTGATGCACTGTTACAGCTACGGCGCCGAAAATCTTCCCGATTTTCTCGAACTCGGCGCCTACTTCTCCTTCGGCGGCGTCGTCTGTTTCAAGAATGCCCGCCGCGCGGTCGAGGCGGCGGCGCTCTGCCCCGCGGACCGCATTCTCTCGGAGACGGACAGCCCCTACCTTTCCCCCTTCCGCGGGGAGAAAAATTCTCCCGCAAACATTCCGATGATCGTCCGAAAACTGGCGGAGATCAAGGGGATGTCCTTTCAGGAGCTGACCGAAAGGATCGACGAAAACGCCGCAAGGCTCTTCCCCAAACTTTCATGAAAGACACCTATACCTATCAGATCGGCGAAAGCCTCTATCTCAACCTGACCAACCGCTGTACCAACCGCTGCACCTTCTGCGTGCGCAACGGCAAGGAGACGTACGAGGGGTATGCCCTCTGGCTCCGCACGGAACCGACGGCGGAGCAGGTCCTCTCCGAGATCGGCGACCCCAAACGTTACAGGGAGATCGTCTTTTGCGGCTTCGGCGAACCCACCTGCCGCCTCGATGAATTACTCTTTCTCTGCGACAAGATCCACGAACGGGGCGGAAAAACGCGCCTCAACACCAACGGACACGGATCGATCTTTGCGGGAAGGGACATTTCGGGCGACCTCAAGGGCAGGGTCGACCGCATCAACGTCTCTCTGAACGCTCCCGAGGAAGGGGAGTATGACGAACTTTGCCGCCCCCTCGTCGAAAACGCCTTTCAGGGCATGCTCGACTTTGCCGAATGCTGCAAGAGGGCGGGGATCGACGTCCGGTTTTCCGTCGTCGACTGCATCGGCGCGGAAAAGGTCGAAAAATGTCGGAAACTTGCGGATCGGCTGCAAATCCCGCTCCGCGTGCGCGAGATGATCGAATAAAAGAAGGAGCCGCGCACGGCTCCCTTTTCTCATCTGTAAGGAGGGCAGTTCCCTCAAGAGCATTTTGCGAAAAAATTCGTCCCCTATGCGAGGAAAAGCATGGAAGCGTACAGAGACATTCTCCAAAAACACGGCTTTGCCTTCAAAAAGGCGTTCGGTCAGAACTTTCTCGGCGACTCGAACTTGCTCGACGCCATCGTCAAGGATGCGGGCGTCGGTCGGGACACGACCGTCCTCGAGATCGGGACGGGAGCGGGCGCCCTCACGAGAGCGCTGTCGAAGGCGGCAAAGCGCGTCCTCTCCTACGAGATCGACGGGACGCTCGCGCCCGTTCTCTCGGAGACCCTTGCGGGCTGCGAGAATACGGAAGTCGTGTTCGGCGACTTTCTCAAGGCAGACCTCAAGGCGATCGAAGAGGACCTCGGCGAGTACACCGTCTGCGCAAATTTGCCCTATTATGTGACGACTCCCGTCCTCTTGCGCTTCGTCGAAGAGGCGAAGAAGTGTCGGAGCGTCACCGTGATGGTGCAGGAAGAGGTCGCCGCCCGTTTCTCGGCGAGGGAGAACACGCCCGCGTACGGCGCCGTCACCGCCGCGATCGCCCACAGGGGAACTTGCAGGACGGTGCGGAAGGTTCCGCGCACCCTCTTCTTTCCCCGTCCGAACGTCGATTCCGCTGTCGTGCGCATCGACTTTACGGGGGGATTTTCGGTGAAGAGCGAGAGAGCCTTCCGCGAGACGGTGAAACTTGCCTTTCTCTCCCGCCGCAAGACGCTCGAAAACAACGTCATCAACGCCCTGCACGTCTCCCGCGAGCGGGCGAAGGAGCTTCTCTCCCTTGCGGGCGTCGGCGAGGGTGTCCGCGGGGAAACGCTCTCTCCCGCACGGCTCGGGGAGTTCAGCGATGTCCTGTTCGGAGAGGGATTTTTCCGCACATGAGGCAATTTTTTGCAGAAAATTGTTGAAATTCCGCGAATTTGTGCTATAATAGCCAAAAAGGAGCGAAACCATGATCTTCAAGAGCTTTGACGGGAAGGAGATCTATGTCCGCGAATGGACGGACGTCAAGAACCCCAAAGCCGTCGTGCAGATCGTTCACGGCATGGCAGAACACAGCGGACGCTACGATGCGTTCGCCCGCTTCCTCAATGCCCGCGGCTACATCGTCGTCGCGGACGATCACCGCGGTCACGGCGACACGGACAGAGACACCTTGGGCTATTGCAAGGGGCAGATGTTCTTCGACACCGTGCGGGACGAGGCAGAACTGACCGACTTCTATAAAAAGATCTTTGCGGGGTTGAAGTACTTCATCTTCGGCTTTTCGTACGGGTCCTTCCTCACGCAGAGGTACATCGCCGACTACGGCGAGAAGGTGGACGGGGCGATCATCGGCGGGAGCAGCTACAAGAAGGACTTCGAAGTCTATCTCGGGTCCTTCGTCTCCCATCTGAAGGGGGAGAAGAGACCCGCAAAGCTCATCGAGAAACTCTCCTTCGGGGCGTATGCGAAGAAGTTTGAGGACAGGCAGTGGCTCTCGACCGACGCCGAGAACAACGCAGCCTACGCCGCGGACCCGCTCTCGGGATTCACCTGCTCCAACCGCTTTTACAGGGACTTCTTCAAGGGACTCAAATCGCTCTACACGAAGAGCTACCAGCGGGGACTGCCGCGCGAACTTCCCGTGCTGCTCGTCTCGGGTGAAAAGGACCCCGTCGGCAACATGGGCAAGGGCGTCAAGAAGCTCTACCGCTATTACACCGAGAAGGTGGGCATGGAGAATGTGACCGTCGTGCTCTTTGAAAACAGCCGCCACGAGTTCCTCAACGAGAAGGAAAACCGCGAGACGAAGTGGGGTACGGTCTTGAACTTTTTGGAAGAAAACACGCTATAAGTTGAGATTTTTTATAAAAAAGAGGGGACTTTTCCACAGGAGAAGTCCTCTTTTTGTATGAGTCGATCTTGAGGCGGGATCCCCCCCACCACCCGCTGCGCGGGAGCCTCCCCCCCAAAGGGGTAGGCTCTGCCTCGACCTGACCCCTTGGGGGGGAAGGTGGCACGGCATAGCCGTGACGAATGGGGGGGATGACGTACGGATCAACGCGTTTTTCTAATTCGTCAGGACGAACATGGCGATGAAGAGGGCGGCGACGATCCACGTGACGGGCGAAATTTCCTTCGCCTTGCCCGTAAAGAGCTTGACGAGCACGCAGGAGAGAATGCCGATCCCGATGCCGATGGAGATCGAGAATCCGAACGCCATCACGGCGATCGTCAGGAAGGCGGGCAGGGCAAAGGCGGGGTCCGTCCAGTCTACGTCCTTGACGGAAGTCATCATCAGAACGCCCACCCAGAGAAGCGCGGAGGAAGTCGCAGCCGACGGAATGAGCTTCGCGATGGGGGACAGGAACATTGCGAGCGTGAAGCAAAGTCCCGTGACGAGCGCGGAAAAGCCCGTCTTTCCGCCCGCGGCGACGCCCGAGGAAGATTCGACATAGGTCGCGACGGTCGTAGCGCCGAACACCGCGCCCGCACACGTCGCCGCCGCATTCGACATCAGGCATTTCCCGAGCCGCACGGGGTCGCCGTTCTCATCGAGCAGTCCCCCCTTGGAGCACGCGCCGTAGAGGGTGCCGAGGGTATCGAACATATCCACCATGCACAGCGAGAGGGCGGCGGTGACGAGGAGAAGGGCAAGCTCTCCGCCGTTGTGATCGGCAAGATAGGGCGAAAAATCGAACCCATGTGCAAAAACTTGCCCGACAGATTCCCGACCCCATTCGCCGAAAGCGGTGAAGGGACTCTCGAATCCTTCGGCAATGCCAGAGAAGACCGCCCTGCACCCTTCGGCGTCCCACGCACAGCCCAGTCCGATGAGGGCATAGTAGAGCGCCGCCGCGCCGAGCATCCCCCAGAGGATGGACCCCTTGACGTTCTTCTTCGAGAGAACGGCAATGGCGACGACGCCGAGCAGGGCGACGAGCGCCGTGACGGCGTCCCGATAGACGAGATCGGAAGAGAGGACATTGAAGGACGTGAACCCGATCGATCCCTCATGCAGTTCGATGATGCCCGCATTCTTGAAGCCGATGAAGGCGATGAACATGCCAATGCCGACGGGAAGGGTCGTCTTGACCTCGGACGGAATGGCGGCGAGGATCTTTTTCCGAAGCCCCGTCGCGGTGAGCAGGACGAAGATCGCCCCGTCGAGCAGGACAAACACCATCGCATTCGCATAGGTCAGCCCCAAACCGCCGCCGAGAAGGGTCCCCGTGATGTAGGCGGTCGCTCCCAGTCCCGACGCCTGCGCGAGAGGCATCTTTGCGAGAAACGCCATGACGACCGTCCCGACGATCGCGCCGAGCGCCGTCGCGATGTACACCGCGCCGAAGGAGACGGGAAGCTCCTTATACATTCCCGGGACGACGAGAAGGGCATAGACCATCGCCATGAACGTCGTCAGCCCCGCGACGATCTCCGTGCGGAAGGACGATCCGCTCGCCGTGATCGAGAAGAAGCTGTCGATCTTTCCGAGGAAGCCCTTTTTTGCAGGCGCGTCCGAGTCCTGTTGATCGTTTTTCATAAATTTCCCCATAATTTTGATTTATCGTTTGTTTCCGAAAAGAAAAGCCGAAAAAACGCTCCCCCTTGCGGGAGAGCGCACCGAACCGACAAGATCAGTTCACCGTTTTCGGGTCGAAGTTGATGGTGTAACTCGCGGGGCCTCTGTCCTCGGGGAACAGCGTCGCGCCCGACACGACGGGAAGAACGATGGGCGGAATGAGTGCATCCGCCGTCAGATTGGTGAGCGCAGCCCGCAGATAGGGGAACATCGTCTCCGTCGCATTGACGGCAAAGACGCGTCTGTCCTCGTCCGTCTGCAGGTTTTTGACCTCGAACACGCCGACGAGACGGACGAGCAGGTCAAAGGGCTTGGGGCTTTCTTCCGTCGACTCCACCTTGCATTCGAGGGTGACGAAATGGATGAGCGGATTTTCGTTCACGCCCTGAATGCGGCGGGAGAAGAGAGGTTTGATCTCAAAGCGGGTGTTGGGTTCCGCCTTGATGTGTGTCATTTTGAAGGACAGCTCGTCAGCCGTCAGACTTTTCATGGAATATTCGATCATTCCGATCACCTCGTATCTTGTTTGAATGTATTGTACCACGTTTTCGTCTCGCTGTCAACAATTTTATGAATTTGACATTCTCTGCGTGATTGAAATGGGGTGGGTCACCGCAATCGTTCCCTTGCTGCCCCTGTAGGGGAAGTCCCCGAGCTTGCGAGGGGAAAGGGGTTTTGAAACCCCTCTGTCTCGGCTACGCCTCGACATCTCCCCTGTGAGGGGCGACAAGGGGACTCTGCATTCACGTCATTTCGAGCGTAGCGAGAAATCTCAAGGGCGAGATTCCTCACATACGTTCGGAATGACGCAGACCGCTCTGCATGAGCACGGGCGGAGCAGCGCACGAGCGCAAACAGAGCTTTTCGCAAGAAAAGCGTAAACAGCGCTCGTGCGTCATACAATATGACTCCCCAAAAAAGACGCAGTATTTTTTGGGGAAGAGGAGACGCCGGGCGCAAACAGAGCTTTTCGCAAGAAAAGCGTAAAACGCGCTCGTGCGTCATACAATAGGGCTCCCCAAAAAAAGACGCAGTATTTTTTGGGGAAGAGGAGACGCCGGGCGCAAACAGAGCTTTTCGCAAGAAAAGCGTAAACAACGCTCGTGCGTCATACAATAGGACTCCCCAAAAAAGACGCAGTATTTTTTGGGGAAGAGGAGACGCCGGGCGCAAACAGAGCTTTTCGTAAGAAAAGCGTAAACAACGCTCGTGCGTCGACGAGGTGCCAAGGGTATTTTTGGGGCAAACGAGCGAAAATTCTCCCTTTTTCGGAAAAATTTTCCGTCAAGGGCTTGTCTTTTCGGCGGAAGTCGTGTATAATTGCATTTGGTAAATTCCGATAAATTCAGGAGGATAAATTTTTATGGCAAAGAAGTATTGTTACCTCTTTACGGAAGGCAACGCGAACATGCGCGAACTTCTCGGCGGCAAGGGCGCAAACCTTGCGGAGATGACCAACATCGGTCTCCCCGTTCCGCAGGGCTTCACCATCTCCACCGAGGCGTGCACGCAGTACTATGTGGACGGCAGACAGATCAACGATGAGATCCGTGCCGAGATCATGGAATACATCGACAAGATGGAGAAGATCACGGGCAAGAAGTTCGGCGACAAGGAGAATCCTCTTCTCGTCTCTGTCCGTTCGGGCGCAAGAGCATCCATGCCCGGCATGATGGACACCATCCTCAACCTCGGTCTCAACGAGGAAGTCGTCGAAGTTCTCGCGAAGAAATCCAACAACCCCCGCTGGGCTTGGGACTGCTACAGGAGATTCATCCAGATGTTCTCCGACGTCGTCATGGAAGTCGGCAAGAAGTATTTCGAAAAGCTCATCGACGACATGAAGGCGAAGAAGGGGGTCAAGCAGGACGTCGAACTCAACGCGGACGACCTCAAGGAACTCGCCAACCAGTTCAAAGCGGAATATAAAGAGAAGATCGGCAAGGACTTCCCGTCCGATCCCAAGGAACAGCTCTTCGAGGCGATCAAGGCAGTGTTCCGTTCGTGGGACAACCCCCGTGCGAACGTCTACCGTATGGATCACGACATCCCCTACAGCTGGGGCACCGCGGTCAACGTGCAGATGATGGCATTCGGCAACATGGGCGACAACTGCGGCACGGGCGTCGCATTCACGCGCAACCCCGCCACGGGCGAAAAGGGACTCATGGGCGAATTCCTCACCAACGCACAGGGCGAGGACGTCGTCGCGGGCGTCCGCACGCCTATGCCCATCGCCGAGATGGCACGTGTGTTCCCGAAAGTCTATGAACAGTTCCAAGAGGTCTGCAAGATCCTCGAAAATCACTATCGCGACATGCAGGACATGGAGTTCACCGTCGAGAACGAGAAACTCTACATGCTCCAGACCCGTAACGGCAAGCGCACCGCGGCGGCGGCGATCAAGATCGCATGCGACCTCATCGACGAGGGCATGATCACCGAGCAGGAAGCGCTCATGCAGATCGACGCAAAATCCCTCGACATGCTCCTTCACCCGCAGTTCGACCCCAAGGCGCTCGCGGAAGCAGACAAGAAGGACGTCGTCGGGAAGGGCATCGCGGCTTCCCCCGGCGCTGCGGCAGGCACCATCGTGTTCACCGCGGAGGACGCCGTCAAGGAAGGCAAACAGGGCAAGAAAGTCGTGCTCGTCAGACTCGAGACCTCTCCCGAGGACATCGAGGGCATGAAGTACGCACAGGGCATCCTCACCGTCCGCGGCGGGCAGACCTCGCACGCGGCAGTCGTTGCCCGCGGCATGGGGACCTGCTGCGTCTCGGGCTGCGGCGACATCAAGATGGATGAGGAAAACAAACAGTTCACCCTTGCGGGCAAGACCTATCACGAAGGCGACGCGCTCTCTTTGGACGGCTCCACGGGCAAGATCTACGACTGCCTCATTCCCACCGTTCCCGCAGATCCCTCGAGCGGCTACTTCGGACGCATCATGGAACTTGCGGACAAGTACAAGTCCCTCAAGGTCCGCACGAACGCGGATACCCCCAAGGATGCGAAACAGGCTGCTTCCTTCGGCGCACAGGGCATCGGGCTTTGCCGTACGGAGCACATGTTCTTCGATCCCGCAAGGATCGGCGCATTCCGCCAGATGATCTGCGCGGACACCGTCGAAGAGAGAGAAAAAGCGCTCGCCAAGATCGAGCCGATGCAGCAGGCGGACTTCGAAGGTCTCTTCGAAGCGCTCGGCGGCAACCCCGTCACCATCCGCTTCCTCGATCCGCCTCTTCATGAGTTCGTTCCCACCGAAGAAGCCGACATCGAAGCGCTCGCAAAGGCACAGAAAAAGACCGTTGCCCAGATCAAGCAGATCATCGCCGACCTTCACGAGTTCAACCCGATGATGGGTCACCGCGGCTGCCGTCTCTGCGTCACCTATCCCGAGATCGCCGTCATGCAGACGAGAGCGGTCATGAAGGCTGCGATCGCCGTCGCAAAGCGTCATAAGGATTGGAAAGTTGTGCCCGAGATCATGATCCCGCTCACGGGCGAAGTCAAGGAATTCAAGTTCGTCAAGGATATCGTCGTCAAGACGGCGGAAGAGGTCATCAAGTCCAAGCACAAGAAGATCAAGTACGAAGTCGGCACGATGATCGAGATCCCCCGCGCCGCACTTACCGCGGATGCGATCGCGAAGGAAGCGGACTTCTTCTGCTTCGGCACCAACGACCTCACCCAGATGACCTTCGGCTTCTCGAGAGACGACGCAGGCAAGTTCCTTCCCGCATACTATGCAAACAAGATCTACGAGAGCGATCCGTTTGCACGTCTCGATACAACGGGTGTCGGTCAGCTCATGGAGATGGCGACAAAGAAGGGCAAGAAGGCGAACAAGAAGCTCCACGTCGGCATCTGCGGCGAACACGGCGGCGATCCTTCGTCCATCGAGTTCTGCCACCAGATCGGACTCAACTATGTCTCCTGCTCGCCGTACCGCGTCCCGATCGCGCGTCTCGCCGCAGCTCAAGCAAACATTAAGAATCCGAGAAAGTAAGTTCTGCTGCGAGACAAAGCGTACCGCCGAATGAATTGCAATAAAAAGTGAACCGTTGTATGAGGCGGTTTCGCTTTTAATCGCCGCAGCTCAAGCAAACATTAAGAATCCGAGAAAGTAAGAAGTTATCGTGTGAATAACAAAAGACCGCTGCCCCGCAGCGGTCTTTTGTTATACCCTCTCCATGGGAGGGTGGAGCGGCGCAATTCTGCTCAACAGCCCAGTGGGCTGTGAGCTGCGCCGCGACAGG
>CANQUD010000038.1 GCA_947626935.1 uncultured Clostridia bacterium
CCGAACACAGAAGTTAAGCTCTCTCACGCCCAAAGTACTTGGCTCAACAGCCCGGGAGGATAGGTAGTTGCCGGATTTCATTGCTCCTTAGCTCAGTCGGTAGAGCACGCGGCTGTTAACCGCGGTGTCGTCAGTTCGAGTCTGACAGGAGCAGCCATCGTCGCGGTAAGGCGGCGTTTCAAAGAAACGGCTTTCAGTCGTTTCTTTCCTTTTACGCCTGCCGCTCCTCTTCGCAAAAAATCTTTCTTCGAAATCTTTTTTGCGAGAACAAAGACTCCATTCATTTTACGTCTAATTCGGTCAGCCAAAGAAGCCTGTGCACCCGAAAGGGTACGCAGGCTTCTTTGCGTGCGCTGATAGGCGCACGCAATTGGACGAGTCGTCAGTGACGCGATCGGCGCGTTAAATTGAGGAAAGCAGTTTTAGCTCGCGCAGCGATCGCTATTCCGTCGCAAAAGCGCAACATGGGGTCGATTTTTAGGGAGATAAAAGCGTTTTTGCTCCTTACGAGTCTGACAGGAGCAGCCACCTCGTCGCAACACGACGGACTTTGCAAGTCCTTGCCATATGGCAAGGACTTTGCTTTTAACGTCTTGTGCGGCGGTAGCGCCCGCCGCACCCCGCCTCGCTACCGGCTCGGATGTCGCATTGCAGCTCACAGCCCAACGGGCTGTTGAGCAAAATTGCAATGCTCCACCTCATTCCGAAAAATTTCGCTTTGCAATCTTTCTCGGGAGCACTATTTTCGCAAGGCGACTTTTCTTCCCTTTCATGCCTGCCGCTCTCAATTTTATCAAAAATATAAAAACAATTATGACTGGTCGGGTGAGCTATTGTGTTACGCAACGGCTCATTTTTTGTAAGAACGGGTCGGCACAGAGCCGAACGATCGGAATACATCTTGGAAACCGATCCGTTTCTTACTTGATATTTTTCAGTGATAATGCTATAATATCATTGCGACGTCAAGAATAACCATTGAAGTTAGCACAAAAGGATGCGTCAAAACATCATAGAATGCCCATATTGAAATGCTGTCCCATGACAAGGCATTCAGTGGATCAACGGCGAGGGATCAAAGCTTATTCGATAAATTCGGATCATAAACGATCATACAAATCATTCATGATCGGCAAGAAAAAGTCATAAGAGGAGAGAAAATGAGCGGTGTGAAATTGGATACCATCCTTGTAGGAGACATAAACGGGGACTTCGTGATCCCCTCGTTTCAGCGTGGTTATCGCTGGGAAGAAGAAGTATCGAGATTGCTCGACGATATCTATGAGAATGCTTCGGCATATGTCAACGGTGGACGGTATTGTTTGCAGCCTATCGTTGTGCGTCGTGACGGAGCTTCATATACAGTAATAGACGGACAGCAACGGTTGACGACGATCTTTCTTCTCTATCAATTCCTGCATAAAGCGAGCAATGGATTCCTGGACGGACCGCAGTTCTCCATCCGTTATGAAACGCGGTCGAAGTCCGAACAATTTCTCAAAGCCGTCGATTTTTCCCTTGCCGAGGACAATATCGATTTTTGGTTCATGGCGAATGCCTATCGGCGCATCGAGGAATGGTTCCATCAAAAAGGTGACAGACCCGTTGTTCTTACAAATATGGACAAATATTTGGCAGAGAGCGTTGCGGTAATTTGGTATGAAGTCGGACGCGGAGAAGATATCCGCAAACTTTTTATCCGTCTCAATATCGGAAAGATCCCGCTTACGAATGCCGAACTCGTGAAAGCGATGTTTTTAAGCCGAAATGCGAATGACAACATCACTTCCGCGAGGCAGGAGGAAATTTCTCTCCGATGGGATACGATCGAACGCGATCTGCACAACGATGCCTTTTGGTTTTTCCTTGCCAACCATACCGAGGACAGGATGCAGACACGGATCGACCTCATCCTCGATCTCATCGCGCAAAAGCCGCAAAACAGTAGGGAGAGCTACTATACTTTTTTTGCGTTTTCGCAGATGGGGGAAACGCGGAAGCTCGGCGAAATTTGGGAAGAGATCTCGCACACGTATCTCATTTTGAAAGATTGGTATGAGGACGATGCGCTATATCACAAGATCGGTTACCTGATCGCAGTCGGGGCGATGCGGCTTTCTGAAATCTACGGTCTTTCGCTTTCTGTAACGAAGTCGGAATTCGTTTCCCGATTGGATGCGGAGATCAAGAAGAGTTTGAAATTCAATAAAGCGTATTCTGATTTGAATTATGAAAGTGATTACGACCGCAATGCAATGCAAAAACTCCTTCTGCTTTTTAACATTATGAGTTTCGATCAACAGGAAGGGATCAGATTCCCGTTTGACCGATATAAGACTCTGAAGCGGGGCGCACGATGGAGCCTGGAGCACATACATGCACAGCATTCGGAGAGCATGAAGACGGAAGCCGAATGGCGGGAATGGCTCACGGTCCATCGGGAGGCGATCGCTACGATTTCGGAAGGGGACACATCGATCCTCGATGAGATCGACCAGATCCTCGGTCAAACACGTATCTCGGGGCTGCGGTTTGCCGAGATACAGGAGAGGATCTTTGCGGAGCTGTCCGCGGGAGGAGAGATGAATATGGACGGCATTGGCAATTTGGCTCTCCTTGATACGGGGAACAATGCCGCATTAAGCAATTCCGTCTTCGCTGTCAAACGGAACCATATCATTGAAATGGATAAAAACGGCGAGTTTATCCCGCCTTGCACAAAGAAGGTATTTTTGAAATATTATAGCATGTCCGCGGGAACGCAACTACATTTTTGGGGCAAGACCGATGCGGACGCCTATGTAGAAGAGATGGACAGGGTGTTGCGGCCTTACTTAAGCGGGCGGCTATCCATGAGCGAGGGGGGAGAGGAATGAGATGAGTACCGAGACCAGCACAAAACTGCATTCCTATATCAGCATTTTCGATGAAGTCGATAAAATCGCGATCCCCATCATTCAACGCGATTATGCGCAGGGGAGACGCAATGGATTTGTCGACAGAGTTCGGGCGGCTTTTTTGGATTCCCTGTATGAAGCGATCGAAACCCGTCCTATGACTTTGGACTTCATTTACGGCGATATAGACGAAAGACGA
This sequence comes from uncultured Clostridia bacterium, assembly GCA_947626935.1. Taxonomy (GTDB): domain Bacteria; phylum Bacillota; class Clostridia; order Christensenellales; family Borkfalkiaceae; genus Gallimonas. The sequence continues at coordinate 3,097 of CANQUD010000038.1, forward strand.
ACGCTCATCCCGCTGGATGGGCAGCAACGCCTTACGACGCTCTTTTTGCTGCATTGGTATGCGGCAAAACGGGAACAGATTGCAGAGAGCGAGTGTGCGTTTTTGGAGAATTTCAGTTATGAAACGAGACCCAGCGCCCGTGTATTCTGCGAGAAGCTCGTAAAGTTCCAACCTGCGTTTTCGGGGAAGCTCTCCGAGGAGATCGTCGATCAGAATTGGTTTCCGCTCGGCTGGAAAAAGGATCCGACGGTGCAGGGAATGCTCGTGATGCTCGATGCCATACAGGAAAAGTTTCAGAACGTAGAGGGGATCTGGCAAAAATTGAAAGAGGATGCGATCACCTTTCATTTTCTCCCCTTGTCAAATATGGGACTTACGGACGAACTGTATATCAAGATGAATTCCAGAGGGAAGCCGCTGACGGATTTCGAACATTTCAAAGCGGAACTGGAACGCTCGCTCGGGGAGGTGGATCCGAACATCTCCGAGCGCATCGGCGGGAAGATCGACCGTGCATGGGCGGATATGCTATGGCCGTATCGCGACGAGGATCATCTTACGGACCGCGCTTTTTTGCGCTATTTTCGGTTTGTGTGCGATATTCTCTATTATCTCAACGATGATTCGCCGCAGGGAAAGACAACGGATTGGTTTTCCCTCATTTCGGAATTTTTCAGTGTCAAGAACGAACATGTCCTTGATAACATTTCGTTTATGGAAGAGGCATTCGACTGCTGGACCGAGGCAGAACTCGGCTGTACGCCGAAAGAGTTCTTTCCGAAATATATCAGTTATACGCATGCTCCGCAAAAGGTGCTCAACTGGGATGTGAATATCCTGCGCAGCCGTCTCATTTTGGATGAGTTTGCCCTCAACCGTACCACTCTTTTGTATGCAGTCGTCACCTATCTCCGCAACAAGCCGAAAATTTCCGAAGCGCAATTCGTACGCAGATTGCGGACGATCAATAACTTGATCCGCAATTCTTCCGACGAGATCAGTGACAGCAAGAGCCGTCAGGGCGGCAACCGTATGCCCGCGATCTTGCGACAGGTGAATGCCATAATGCTCACAGGAAAGCCGGAGAGCGATGAGAAGATCGGTATCAACTTTAATGCCTATCAGGTGGAGGAAGAACGGAAGAAGCTCGTTTGGACGGAGCAAAATCCCGCACTCGCAGAGGAACTTTTTGCGCTTGAAGATCACGAGATCCTTTACGGGCAAATCGGGATCGTCGGATTAGACCATCCGGAACTTTTTGCGCGGTTTCATGCTTTGTTCAACTGCGATCTGGATAACATCGACTGTGCGCTTATGGCGATCGGGAACTATGCGCAGAAGGAACGGACCTGGCGGCGGTATCAACTCGGCTCTGCCTATCCGACCAAAGAGGCATGGAAAAATCTTTTCCACCGAAGCGCCGCCGATAACTTCAAAACGACAAAGCAGATCCTGCACACCTTGCTTTCAGATTGCGAAAATATTACAGACGAGTATCTGCTAAACAAGAAGAACGCATATCTCTCCGAATGCGAACGGATCGGGGCATATGATTGGAGATACTATTATATAAAATATGCCGAATTCCGTCCGAGAAGATACGGCAAATATCTGTGGGGAGATATCGAGAATAAACCCTACGAGATGTCCGTACTTTGGACGGCGAGCAAGGAATCCGAGAACGCCTATCAGCCGTTTTTACGGGCGATCGGAGAGGTGGATCGGAACGATCTCGGGAGAAGGATCGTCCGTCGGTGCTGCTATGTCCGTGTACAGAACGATCGTTATGTCGTATATGATATGGAGACAGGGGCAGAGAAAGACAGACTCATGATACCGCAAAATGACGACGGGATCGATACGAAAGACCGTATTGAACTGGTGTCTGATTGGCTCAAGAAACGCAATATTTAGTTCCATATCCCATAACATCCGCCCTGCGTTACCTTGACGGGACGAAGCACCGCGATGACGAAGGACTGTAGGGCGGTCAAAAGAAGAAACCGCCGTTATGGCAGGGGAAACGTACCCCATGTTGCTGTTTTGAGAATTTTCAGAGACACGAAGAAGCCCCGACCTGTCGTCGGGGCTTCCTAACCATATATTATATTGTTTTTTGAGGAATTCCGCATCGGCGGAGAGAACGATCGCGCAGGATCCCCGCCGAGCGGAGAGAACGATCGCGCAGCGACCCCGCCGAGAGAGGGGAGTAAGATCGCGCAGGAACCCCGCCGAGAGGGAATTTGCGAAAAAAGCCGCCTAATAGGTTATTAGGCGGCTTTTTTATGTCTCTATGATACTACACGCGTCGAAATCTGTCAATACTTTTTCCAAAATTTTTATAAAAATTTTCAAAATTGCGATTTTTTTGTGAATTTCTTTCTATTTTAAGGAAAAAAGTACGCCTAATAACCTATTAGGTGTACAAACTGAAGAATCTTTTCAACCGGACCCACAAAATATGGCGGAGACCACATCCGCGGTTTTGTGTTTTATTTAGGCTGTTAGGTAAAACGGTTTACCTAAAAAAAATAATCAGGAGGAAAAAGCATGAGAAAGAGAAGTTTGGGCTGCATCGCATTGTCGCTCATTCTCGCTCTCGGGTGCCTTGCGGGATGCGGCGAAAAGGAAGCGAACGTCCCCGAGACGCCCGACAACACGCTGCCGACGGTGAATTACACCGTCAAATTCGACGTCGGCGCAGACGCAAGTGCGGCGGGTGTCAAGACTCCCGCCGACCAGACCGTGAAGAACGGTTCCACCGCCGTGGAACCCGCCGCGGAGTACGAGGCGGACAGTACATGGTGGCAGACGCACGAACTCGTCGGGTGGACGAGAAATACCGCCGATTGGGATTTCTCGAACGACAAGGTGACTGAAAATCTGACGCTCACGGCGCAGTGGCAGTCCACCGAGGCGAACAACACCGCGGCAGAGTACGAAGACAAGCTCGAAAAGGGACAGTTCAGTTGGGTGGAAGAAAATCACCTCTACGTCCACTATCTGAAGGGCGCGGACGATCCTTCGGAGCACGGCACCGTCAACCCCGCCAAGGACACTCACTATGCGACGCAGATCGAGAGCGCGGTCTACGGCGACTGGGGTCTCTGGGTTTGGGAATACACGCCCGTCAACAGCGAGGGGAGAGCGTTCTATCCCGCCTTCCTCGACGAGAGCGGCGCGGTGTATGACATCGACCTCAAAGCGACCTACACCGACGCAGGCTGGGATTCCGCCGTGCGCGACAATAAGGGTTTTGAGATCAATTATAGAACGGCGACGTGGCTCGGACTGCAGCTCTATTCGCAGGATTCCCGTCTCTACAAGGACGGTTTCTGGCTGAATGACGGCGGCGACAACTACATCGACCTCTCCGCCTGCAAGCGCGAGGACGGCTCCTACCACTGGTTCGTCCGTCAGGGCGAAGTCCAGAGCGGCTCGCCGAAGTATGAGTCCTTCGTCGTGTTCGACCCGTATGCGGGACTCGAACCCGGCTCGGCGGTCACGCAGTACGACGTCGTTTCCAACCAAGGGAACAACAATGTCTACGTCCAGCAGAAAGTCGCAGAAGGCTGGGACGCAGACAGCGTCGGCTACGAAATTTTCATGGCTTCCTTTGCCGACAGTGACGGTGACGGCATGGGAGATCTCAATGGCATCACTTCCAAACTCGACTATCTCCAAGAACTCGGGGTAGACGTTCTTTGGCTGACACCCTTCCAGCAGTCCAACTCCTATCACGGATATGACATCCGCGATTACTTTACGGTAGATCCTCGCTTCGGCACCCTTGCCGACTACCGAGGGCTTGTGACGGAAGCTCATAAGCGGGGCATGAAGATCTTGATGGACTTTGTGTACAACCACACCTCGACGGGCAACCCGTGGTTCATCAAGTCGCAGAAACTCGTCAAGGAGACGGTCAAGCTCGCCGACGGCAGCTACCGCACGATCGATTACCGTAACTTCTACACGTGGCAGAATTCGGACTACACGCCGAAGGACGAACTCGAACAGAAGCAATGGTTCGAGGACCCCAACGGATACTTCTACTATTCTTCGTTTAATAGCTCGATGCCCGAACTCAACTTCGACTATCAGGCGGTCCGTGACGCCATTTTAGACGTCGCTCTCTACTGGATGAGCTTCGGTCTTGACGGATTCCGTCTCGACGCCGTCAAGCACGCCTACATGGAGAACGAGAACCCCAACCATTCCGACAATATCATCAAGGATATTTCGGACGGCACGGCGGAACCCGGCGCGACGGCGGGCGACTACTCCACCGACTTCGGCAAGGCGGTCAACTTCTTCCTTGAATTCAACGCAAAGCTCAAGGCAAGCTATCCGAGCGCACTCCTCGTCGGCGAAAACTTCAACGGCGACCCGATCAAGCTCGCACAGCTCTATCCGGGGCTTGACTCGCAGTTCAACTTCACTTGGTATTACGACACGACAGGCTCCCTCGGCACCGTCGCAGATCCCAATATCGAACTTACGGCAGAGGTACAGGAGGGCATGCTCCAAACTGAAGAGAGGATCCAATACCAGTTCGCAGACAAGGCGATCGGCTCCTACTCCGCGGCGCTCTTCGACTTCTCGATCTACAGAAAGGACTACATCGACAGCATCTTCACGTCCAACCACGACGTCGAGCGTGCACGCGAGCGTCTCCTCGTCGGCTGGGGCATCAACAAGGCGGACTGGGTCTCCCGCGCGGCAGATCCCGCATCCGAAGAGGACTTCGAACTTTCGGGCGAGCTTGCCAAGCTCTACGGCGCGATGTGTCTCTCCGTCCCCGGGATCACTTGGATCTACGGCGGCGACGAGATCGGCATGTTCGGCAGAAAGACGGCGAACCCCGAATCGGAAGGCGCAGGTCACGAGGACAGATGGCTCCGTCAGCCCATGAAGTGGTCGAAGGACAAGGCGGGCGACAAAGCCAACTGCGAGTACGAGATCGGCTTCAACAACTACACGATGACATGGGACGACAACAACATGAAGCTCGACGGCGTCAAGGAGCAGAAGGCGGACGAAAATTCGATCTATCAAGTCTATAAGGACATGATCGCGATCCGTCACGCGCATCCGACGCTCGCCCGCGGCACCGTCGAGAACAAGACGACCAAGTACCAGCAGGGCAAGGGCTTTGCGGTCATGGTCTATGAGATCAAGGACGCGGAGCACAAGTACGTCGTTCTCGTCAATGCGACGGATAAGGAAGTCAGCATGAACTACGGTCTCTCGCCCAATGCGAAGATCGTCTACTCCACGACCAAGCAGGACGGCAAGCCCGTCGGCGTGCCCGAAAAGGACGGCGGCGGCTACGAATTCAGAATGCCCGCCCGCACGTTCGCGCTCTATCAAATCGATTAAGGAGGAAATTATGAAGAAATCATTGAAAATTCTTTCTTTGATGCTCGGTCTGTCGTTTGCAGTCGGCACGACGGTCGGCATAACGGTGATGGCTTCGGCGGCTCCCGAACAGACTGCGGCACCTACGGCTTCGGAAACGAACGCCTCTCCCGCAGCCGAGACCAAGGCGGCGGCGCAGGTCTACCTCGTCCCCGGGGTCGGAAATTCTCTTTCGGGAACGCCTCTCACCGCCGAGGATACGGCAGCGCTCCACATGGAAGGCGAAGTTTTCAAGGCGGGCGCGGTCGGAAGCCAGCTTCCCACGCCCACGACGACCAAGACGGACAGGAACAATCAACCGTTCGTTTTCAACGGCTGGTGGACGATCACCGACGCGACGGTCACTTATTACACGACCGTCCCCGAAGTCGAGGAAACTACATACCTGTATGCGGATTTCCGCGCTTCTCTCTCGCAGCACAAGGATCCCGTCGCTCCCTCGGGCGGCGGCGCGGCGTCGCTCGAACATTACATGCTCGTCACCCGTGCCGCGACGGGCAAGGAGGAGAAGATCCCGCTGCACGTTTCGGGAACGGAAGTTTCCAACGCCGTGCATGCAGGCTACGACAAGCCCGTGCAGTGGTACAACGAATGGTTCGTCATGGAACCCGGTGACACCGTGAGTTATTGGTTCTCGGGCGTCTACGGCGCACAGCCCATGTACGGTCCCCGTCCCCGTCACACGCCCGTTTCCTGCGACATCTTGCTCAATGCGAGCGGTCAGTACGGTCAGACAGGGCAGTACATGCAGTATGTGAACGACGACTACGACGCAAACGACACCGACCACAGCAGCAGAGGTCATCAGAATCGGTACTTCTTCAACGCCAACGATGCGGATGAACCGCCGACACTCTCCTACACGGGACCGATGGCGACGCAGCCCTACGTTTTCCGTATCTACATCCAATTCTATGATGAAGGCGGGCATATGACCCTCTACATGGAAAATCTCTCTCTGAAATTGGGGGTGAAAGCATGAAAAAGACAAAGAAAGCTCTTTTGGCGCTCCTGACGGCGGGTCTGATCGCGACCACCGCTTGCGGCATTGCGGCATGCGACGATGCGACGCCCGACGGAGAAGGGGGCAATACGGAAGTCACCCAACCCACGACGCCCGAGGATGCAGTCGTCTACACCGTCAGATTCGAGACGAACGGCGGCACCCTCCTTCCCGAACAGGGCGCAAACCCCGGCGACAAAGCCGTAAAGCCCGGCGACCCCAAGAAGGCGGGCTACACCTTCGGCGGCTGGTATGCAAATGCCGCCTGCACGACGGAATTCAACTTCAACAGCGCGATCAACGCCAACACGACGGTCTATGCGAAGTGGAACGCCGCTCCCACGACGGACGCAGGCTATTTCCGCCTCACGCAGGACGGAAACGGTTGGTCGGTCGCGGCGATGCCCGGGAAGATCATGCCCACGGACGTCGTCATTCCGTCCAAGATCGACGACAAGACCATCACTTCCGTCGCGGTCAGCGGCTTTGAGGACGTCGGAAACATTCAGAGCGTCACCCTTCCCGAGACCGTCACTTCGATCGGGCAGCGTGCATTCCGGAACTGCACCGACCTCGAAGTCGTCATCGGCGGCGAGAATGTCGAAATGATCGACTCCGACGCCTTCGACAACACCGTTTGGGACAACACTCTCCCCGCGGGCGAAGTGTACCTCGGCAAGACCCTCTATAAGTATGCAAGCTCGATCTTCGTCGAGACGGCGATCGAGGTCAAAGAGGGGACGGTCGGCATTGCCTCGGGCGCCTTCCTCAACCAGCCCAACCTCGTCGGGATCACCTTCCCCGAGGGACTCAAGTACATCGGTTCCTACGCCTTCGGCGCAGACGCCGAGGAAAACGGCAACGCGCTTACGGAAGTTGTCCTTCCCGACAGCGTCGTCGAAGTGGGCGCAGGCGCATTCCGCTATGCTCCCATCGAGACCCTCGTCATCGGCAAGGGCGTCGAGTACATCGGCGAAAAGGCATTCTTCGGCGGGAACATCTCCTATCTTGAATTTAACGCTCCGAATGGCGTCATCGCAGACGCGACCTTCTCGGGCATGGAAGCTCCCGCGACCGTCAAGATCGCCGATGAAGTCACCGAATTCCCCGAGATTCTCGTGAAGGGGTGGGACGGCATCGTCTCCCTCGACCTCGGCAAGGGCATCACGGTCATTCCCGCAAGCGCTCTCGAAGGGCACACGATGCTCTCCGAAGTCAAATTCGGCGACCTCGTCCGCATCGGCAACAAGGCATTCAAGGGTACGAGCCTTACCGAGGTGACCCTTCCCGCGACGCTCAACCGTCTCGGCGACAATGCCTTCGCGGATTGCCCCGCATTGCAGTCTGTGACGATCGAGTCCGCAGAGGCGACCGTATCGGGCAAGACCTTCCCCGCATTTGCGAACTGCATGTCTCTTTCCACGGTGAAATTTACCTCATCCGTGCGCAAGATCGCAGACTATCTCTTCTACGGCAATGTTTCTCTCAAACATATCGCCTTTGAACAGGGTGTGCAGTCGATCGGCATGTATTCCTTCTACGGGACCTCGATCGAGGGCAAGCTCGTTCTCCCGAACGGACTCCTCAAGATCGGCGACCATGCCTTCGACGCGGGCAAGGATGAAGACAACCTCACCTTCGGCGTTGCGCCTGTCGCAAGCCTGCAGGGCGTCGTCATTCCCGCTTCCCTCGAGGAGATCGGCACCTTGGCATTCGCCAACAACCTTGCGCTCAACTACCTCGCATGGAATGCCGAAAACTGCAAGACTTCCGCTTACACCGCAAAGCATGACACAAAGCCCGCCGTGTACGAATCGGCGTTCAAGGGCTGCAAGGCGCTCGCCTATGTCAATGTCGGATCGGGCGTCGACTCGCTCCCCGAGCAATTCATCATGGGTGCGACCAAGGTCGAAGAGGTCGATATCGCCAAAGTTCCCACGATCGGGAAAGACGCCTTCAACGGCTGCACCTCGCTTGTCAGCCTCGGCTCCAACAACGGTGCGAACATCGCCGACCTCGGCGTCGACGCATTGAAGGATACCCCTTGGCTCGCCAACACGATGGCGGCGGCAGTCAACAAGGAGTACTACATCGGCAAAGTGCTCGCGGGCTTCTCGGGCGAAATGACGGAAAGCTACTCCCTCACCGTCGATTCCACCAAGGTCGTCAAGATCGCCGACGCTGCTTTCAAGGGTCAGAAGAACCTCACCAAGATCACCTTGAGCGGCTATGGCGGAGCTCTCGATTCCATCGGCACAAGCGCCTTTGAGGGCTGCACGGGACTGACGACCTTCTCGACGGCAAACAGCAAATTAAAGACGATCGGCGACCGCGCCTTCTACGGCTGCACGGGGCTGACGACTGTCACTTTGAATAATGTCGTCACCGTCGGAAACAGCGCGTTCAACGGCTGCTCCAACCTCTACAAAGACGGCGCCGACTTCACCATTCCCGCTTCCATCGTCACGATCGGCGACGATGCCTTCGGCTCCATGGTTCTGACGGGCAAGCTCACCGCGGCGAGCGGTTCTGTCCTCAAGTCCATCGGCGACGGCGCCTTCTCCAAGGCGACCCCGACCGTGATCACGCTCCCCGAATCCTGCGAGCGCGTCGGCACAACGTGGGTCTCTTCCAAGACGAACACCACGATCACGAAGTTCGAGGCACCCGGGCTCAAGTATGCGGGCAGCCTTCCCTTCGGCGGCAGCGCGGTCGAAGAGACCTTCGACTTTACCAACATCGTCGAGATCACGGGCACCTATACCTTCCTGAACTGGACAAGGGAAACCTTTGAATTCCCCAACCTCACCAAGATCGGCGCGTACGCATTTGCGGGCAGCAGTCTCAACAACAAGGGCATGCCCACGGCGTATAACACCCACGTCAAGAAGGTCATCTTCGGCGCGGAGATCGAGGAACTTCCCGAAGGCGCATTCATCGGTACGAGTGCGCTCGAAAAGGTCGAACTCAAGCACCCCGAAGCGCTCAAGAAGATCGGCAAGTACTGCTTCGTGCAGGCGGGCAATCCCACCGCAGACAGGAACGGTCCCATCGAGGGCGGCACGGGCTTCTACATCGACGTCTCCCACGTCATCGACTTCGGCGAAGATTCGTTCAGCAGAAGCTATTACAAGACCGAGAACCTCACTTTGAGCGAGGACCTCGAAAATCTCGGCAACCATGCCTTCCAGCTCAGCAACGACATCACGGGCACGCTCACGATCGGCGGCAAGATCAAGGAAGTCCCCGAACGGGCTTTCATGAACGTTCCGTTCACCAAGATCGTTGTCGGCGGCGACATTAAGATCCTCGGCTTCCGTGCCTTCGGCTACTGGGGCAGTGAATGGCGCAACAACTTTCTCGAAGTATCCCCCAATCCTCGGATGACCGAGATCGTCATCAACGAGGGTGTGGAGACTGTCGATCCGCAAGCCTTCGTCGCGAGGAGAGGGGACACTGCGACCCTTCCTTCCACTCTGACGGCGGCAGGCGGCTACAGCACGACGGGTCTCGGCTCGGGCTTCAACGGCTTCAACTTCATCAAGCTCAACGGCTTCATCGAACCCACCGATATGTCCGAACTCGAACCCCCGTTCTCCAAGTCCTGCGCCTTCATCGTTGTCAATGAAGAGGACCGCGCGAAGTTTGAAAACAGCCCCATTTGGGACGCCTACAAGAATCAATTCGTCGGACCCGACGGCGTCAAGGGCGGCTGGTATCTCAATGCAGAGGGCAAGCTCCTTCAGTACAAGGGCAGCAAGACGGAGATCGTCATTCCCAAGGAAGTGACGAGCTTCTCGATCGGACAGATCCTCACCACGAAGGAAGAATACGCGGCAGACAAGACCTTCTCCCTTGAGCAGGGCAACACCAACTACAAGATCGACACGACCAAGAAGATGGTGACCTCTGCCGACGGCAAGACGCTGTACTATTACTACGGCTCCGAGGAAACGTTCACCGACGATTTGATCGAGACCGTCATGGCTTACGCCTTCCGCTACAACGCGACGCTCAAGCATCTGACCCTCAACAAGGCGACGACGCTCGGCGCGAGCATGGTAGAGGGGACGAGCGTTGAGGACATCACGGTCCCCGCAGTCTCCGAGGTCGGCGCAAGCGCCTTCAAAGGTCTCACGTCGCTCACGACGTTCAACGCGGCAAAGGCGACCAAGGTCGGCGCAAATGCCTTCGACGGTTGCGAAGCGCTTGCGACTGTCTCGCTTCCTCTCGTGACCGAAGTCGGCGCTTCCGCCTTCAACAAGACTGCGATCACGAAGGAGAGCCTCGATTTCACCAAACTCACGTCGATCGGCAACTCCGCCTTTGCGAGCTGCAAGCAAATCGAGGGCGAAGTGGATATCTCCAACGCGACGACGCTTGGCACGGGTGTGTTCTCGTCCTGCACAGGGATCACTTCTGTCAAGCTCAACAGCGCGATCACGACGATCGGCAGCAGTATGTTCAGCAACTGCTCCAAGCTCACGTCCGTCACGGGCCCTACCAAGATCACCGAGATCGGAAGCAGCGCATTCTCGGGCTGCTCGCAGATCACGACGTTTGATTTCACCAATGTGACGACGATCGGAGGTCAGGCATTCCGTACGGCAGGCCTCACCGAGATCAATCTCCCGAACGTCGTGACGATCGGCACCTATGCCTTTGATAACTGCAAACTTACGAAGGTTTCGATCGGCGACAAGTGCACCAAGATCGACAGCAACGCGTTCACGCAGGGCAACAGCGCCGTTACCTACGAGCTGACGATCACGGCGGCCACGCCTCCCACGCTCGGCAGCAAGGCGCTCGCGCCCATGTTCCAGAAACCCGTTGCGATCTATGTCCCCGAAAGCCTCGTCGAAACCTACAAGAAGGCATCGGGCTGGAAAGATTATGCAAGTGTGATCTCTGCCATCGTAACCGAGTGATCTCGGTGTTCGTACTTCCTCCATCCTCTCCCTCCCCCCTTCGGGGAGGGTCAGGTGGCGGAGACCCCCACCCTCTCCATGGGAGGGTGGAGCGGTGCAATTCTGCTCAACAGCCCAGTGGGCTGTGAGCTGCGCCGCGACAGGAGCGCTGGCAGGCGCAGACCGCCCGCACGTTCTTTATGACGTCGAAGGGCGGCACGAGCGGCATAGCCGCGAAGTACGGGCTTTGCGGCGGTCCCTGCCGCCGCAACTTAACCCCTTTCCCCTCGCAAGCTCGGGGACTTCCCCTACAGGGG
>CANQUD010000039.1 GCA_947626935.1 uncultured Clostridia bacterium
AGGCATCCAAAAAATATTGCAAAGCAAGATTTTTTGGAAAAGGAGCGACCTGCGTTTCAGGCGACGGCTTTGCGTTCACGCAAAGCCGCGCAAACTGCGCAGTGTCGCGACGCGCAACACTACCGTAGGCTTAATGTCCGTCCGAAGGGCGGAAGGCGTGGCAGCGGAGCATGAGGAATGCACAACACTAACCCCTCGAAGGATTCTTTTCGAAGGACACCCCTTCCGTCTCGCCGCATGGCGGCGAGCCACCCACCCCTCAAGGGGTGGGCAAGGGGTAGCCGAGCAAAGAATCCTTCGAAAATTTTTATTTCAAAAATCCCTTATACTGCTTCATCGAGATCTGCGCCTGCAGCTGCTTGTCGAACTCGAGCGCAACTTCGACAACGATGAGGATACCTGTCGTCGAGAACACGTTGACGAGGTCCTGTCCCGCCCAAGAGAACATCACGGAAGGGATGAACGCCATGAGGGTCAGGAAGATCGCGCCGAAGAGGGTGATCCTCTTGTTGATCTTGTCGAGATACTGCGCCGTGGGCTTCCCGGGGCGGATGCCCTGAATGAAACCGCCGTTCTGCTGGATGCTCTTCGATATGTCGTCCGGGTTGAACTGGATCTGCGCATAGAAGAACGCAAACGCAAAGATGAGCAACGCGAGCACGAGCGCATAGATGACCTGCCCGTACCAAAGGGTCGTGTTACCCGAGAAATGGTTCTGCCACCATGTCAGTTCATCGCTCCAGCTGGGAACGAGACTCATGATCATGGACGGGAAGGAAATGATCGCGAAAGCAAAGATGAGAGGCATGACGCCGCCGCCCGTGATCTTCATGGGGATCGACGAGGACTGCGCAGCCATCATTCTGTTGCCGCGGACCTGTTTCGCATAGTTGATCGGGACCCTTCTCTCCGCGAGGTCGACGAACGTGACCGCGAAGAAGATGACGATCGCGAGAACGATGAAGAGCGCGATCTCCCAAAGAACAACGGGACCCTGCGTCGTGCCTGAACCGACGCCGAACACATCCTTGAACTTCTCAACGAGGGAGATGCCTGCCGTCGAAAGAATACCGAGGAAGATGATGAGCGAGATACCGTTGCCGATCCCGAGGTCGGTGATGCGTTCGCCCAGCCACATGACGAGGCATGCGCCCGCCGTATAGACGACGGTCATGAACACGCCTGCGAGCCACATCTGGTCGAAGAACAGCGAAGTCTGGATCGCGTTCTGGCTGCTGCCGAACAGCACGATGATGCCGATGGACTGCACGACCGCAAGGATGATCGTGATGATACGCGTGAGGTTGGTGATCTTTTTGGTCCCCTCTTCGCCCTGTTTCGACCATCTCTCGAGGGCGGGAATGCCGACCGTCAGGAGCTGGACGATAATGGACGCGTTGATGTACGGTCCGATCCCGAGCGCGAACAGCGTGCCGTTGGCAAGGGCGCCGCCCGTAATGCCGCTCATGAGCGCGAGGAACTGGTTCCCGTTGGTACCATTGATCGCTTCCTCGAAACTGGAGCGCAGAAGCCCGGGGACGGGGATATAGCACCCCAAACGGAAGATCAGAAGGATAAGGAAAGTCAGGAGGAGTTTCTTCCTGATATCCTTATTGCGAAAGGCGTTTTTGATCGTTTCAAACATGGTTGACTCCTTTCTGCATCAAGTGAAAGAACTCACTCGATGACCTCCGCCGTGCCGCCCGCCTTCTCGATCGCCTCTTTTGCGGAAGCCGAGAATTTTGCCGCACGTACGGTAAGTTTGACGGATAATTCTCCGCCCGCGAGTACTTTCAGCCCGACGTTGTTCTTGACTTCCTTCGCAAGTCCGTTTTCAAGAACATAGCCGTAGTCGACGACCGTGCCTTCGGGAAGCCCGTTGAGCCTGCCGAGGTTGACGACGACGTACTCTTTTCTCCATTTGTTGTTAAATCCGCGCTTGGGAAGTCTGCGGGCAAGGGGCATCTGACCGCCTTCGAAGCCCGGTCTCACACCGCCGCCCGAACGCGCCCATTGACCTTTGTGACCCTTGCCGCTCGTCTTGCCGAGACCCGAGCCGATGCCGCGCCCGAGACGCTTTGCGGGGGTCCTTGCTCCCTCTGCGGGAGATAATGTATCGATTCTCATTGCTGTCTCCTTAAACGTTCTCCACCTTTACGAGGTGCGCGACCTTCTTGATCTGACCCATATTGGCGGGCGTATCTTCCAAGATGTTGGAGGAACGGATCTTCTTGAGTCCGAGCGCCGCGACCGTCGCCTTGACGGACTTGATCTCACCGATCGTGCTCTTGACGAGCGTAACTTTGACCTGTGCCATCTTTCGTCTCCTTACAGAATTTCCTCGACGGTCTTGCCGCGGAGCGCCGCGATCTGTTCCGCCGTCTTGAGGGAAGCAAGCCCTGCGATGGTCGCCTTGATGCAGTTCCCGGGGTTCTGCGTGCCGTGGGACTTCGTGCGGATGTTCTTGACGCCCGCAGCTTCCATGACCGCACGGACGGGACCGCCCGCGATGACGCCTGTACCTTCGGCAGCGGGGAGCATGAGCACCGCGCCCTTGCCGAAGCGTCCGAGCACTTCGTGGGGAATGGTCGTCTCGACGATGGGAACATTGATCATGTTCTTCTTGGCGGCTTGCGTCGCCTTCTCGATCGCCTCGGGGACTTCCTTGGACTTGCCCTGCCCGTAGCCTACCTTGCCGTTGCCGTCGCCGACGACGACAAGCGCCGCAAAGCGCATATTTTTACCGCCCTTGACGGTCTTGCTGACGCGGTTGATGGCGATCGTCTTTTTGATGAGACCGTCGTCCTGTTCCTGTCTTCTTTGAGGTCTGTTTTCTCTTGCCATTTGATTGCTCCCCTTTAGAAATTGAGTCCGGCTTCACGTGCGCCGTCTGCGAGCGCCTGAACGCGCCCCGTGTAGTGATAGCCGCCTCTGTCGAACACGACGTCGGTGATGCCCGCGCTCTTGGCGCGTTCGCCTGCGATCTTGCCTACGATCTTTGCCGCTTCCGTCTTGGTCTTGCCCGCGATCTCGCTCTGCACCGATTTCTCGAGCGTGGAGGCGGATGCGAGGGTCTTGCCGTTTACGTCGTCGATGAACTGCACATAGATGTTGTTCGTGCTCCTGTAAACGGAGAGACGGGGGCATTCGGGAGTTCCCGATAAATTCTTACGAACGCGAGCGTGACGGCGCTGTCTCACCGCATTCTTATCAATTTTTGTGATCATGTTTCACGCTCCTTTACTTCTTACCCTTGCCCGAAGTCTTGCCTTCCTTGTGCTCGACATGCTCGCCCTTGTAGCGGATGCCGTAGCCGTGGTAAGGTTCGGGTTTTCTGATGGAACGGAGGTCGGCTGCGACCTGCCCCACCTTGATCTTGTCGATGCCGCTCACCGTGATCTCTGTCTGGTTGGGGCACGCAAGGGTGATCCCTTCGGGCTGGTTGAACTCGACGGGATGGGAGAAGCCGACGTTGAGGACGAGCTTGCTCCCCTGCATCTGCGCCTTCCAGCCGACGCCCTTGATCTCAAGGGAAGTCGTGAAGCCTTCGGAGACCCCCTTCACCATATCGGCGATGAGGGCGCGGTACAGCCCGTGGAGCGCATTGGTATTCTCTTTTTCGTCGAGCGCGAGGACGTGAAGTTCCGCCCCCTCGTGCTTGACGCCGATGTTTCCCTTGACCTCGCGGGTAAGCTGCCCTTTCGGACCCTTGACGGTGACGACGCTGTCCGTGAAGTCCACGGAGACGCCTGCGGGGACGGGAATGACTTTTTTACCGATTCTCGACATTTCTCTCCCCTCCTTACCACACGTAGCAGAGCACTTCGCCGCCGACATTTTCGGCTTTTGCCTGCTTATCGGTCATGATGCCCTTGCTGGTGGAGACGATCGCGATGCCGTACCCGCCGAGCACCTTGGGCATGGTCTTTGCGCCGCTGTAGGTGCGAAGCCCGGGCTTGGAGACGCGCTCGAGTCCGCCGATGACGGACTCCTTGGAATCCGTATATTTGAGCGTGACGACGAGCTTGCCGTTATAGCCGTCCTCTGCGAATTTGACGTCCTTGACGTACCCCTCGCGGAGAAGGATATCGGCGATCGCCTTCTTCATGTTGGAGGAAGGGATCTCGACGGACTCCTTCTTCACCATGAGCGCGTTTCTGATTCTTGTAAGCATATCTGCAATAGGATCTGTCATCTTCCGCCTCCTTACCAGCTCGATTTCTTGACGCCGGGGATCTCCCCTCTGTACGCAAGATTTCTGAAACATATACGGCAGATGCCGTACTTACGGAGCACCGCGTGCGGTCTCCCGCAGATCGAGCAGCGCGTGTAGGCGCGGGTCGAGAACTTCGGCTCCCGTTGCTGTTTACTGATCATTGATTTCTTTGCCATGTCCTTATCCTCACTTCTTGAAGGGCATTCCGAGGAGCTTCAACAGCTCTCTCGCTTCTTCGTCCGTCTTTGCCGTGGTGACGATGCAAACGTCCATGCCGCGGATCTTCTCGACCTGATCGTAGGAGATCTCGGGGAAGATCAGCTGCTCTTTGAGTCCCAAGGCATAGTTGCCTCTGCCGTCGAACGCCTTGTCCGACACGCCGCGGAAGTCGCGGACGCGGGGAAGGGCGATGGAGACGAGCTTGTCATAGAAGTCGTACATCCTCTGCCCGCGGAGAGTGACTTTGAGTCCGATGTTCATGCCCTCGCGGAGCTTGAAGTTTGCGACGGACTTGGTCGCCTTGCGGTAGATGGGCTTCTGACCCGTGATCTGCATGAGTTCCTTCTCGACGGTCTGCATGGACTTCTGGTTGTCCTTGATGTCGCCGAGACCCGTGTTCACGACGATCTTCTCGAGCTTGGGGACCTGCATCACCGACGTATAGCCGAATTTCTTGATGAGCGCGGGAACGACCTCGGTCTCGTAAAAGACCTTGACCCTGCTGGGCACTTTTTCTTCGGGCGCCGCTTCTTTCTTTTCAACTTTCTTTGCCATGATTCATTCCTCCGCCCGTCAATCCTTTTTTTCTTCGGACGTTTCCGCCGCCTTCTGGCTGCGCTTTCTCGTGCGCTTCTTGGGCGCCTCTTCCTCAACGGCGGGAGCCGCCTTCTTGGTCTTCTTCTGGACCGTAGCCGTGTCGAGCGGCTTTCCGCAGCCGTCCTTTCCGCCGTGGATGCGGATCTTCTTGCCGTCTACCACCGCATGGTAGACGCGGGTGGGCTTGTTGCAGGCGGGGCAGACGACCATCACGTTGGAGGCGTCGATATAGGACTCCTCGTTGACGATCCTGCTCGTCTCGTTCGCCTTTCTCGCCTTCTCGTGCTTGAAGACCATGTTGACGCCCTCGACGATGACTCTGCCCGTCTTGGGGTCCGCCTTGAGAACTTTGCCCTGCTTGCCCTTGTATTTGCCTGTGATCACAAGCACGTTATCGTTGACTTTTACGTTCATTGCGCGCTCCTCCTTACAGGACCTCGGGGGCGAGGGAGATGATACGCATGTAGTCCTTCTCTCTCAACTCTCTTGCGATCGGTCCGAAAATACGGGTGCCCTTGGGCTGCTTCTGCGCGTCGATGATGACCGCAGCGTTGTCGTCGAAGCGGATATATGTCCCGTCGGGACGGCGGATGCCCTTCGCGCTTCTCACGATGACCGCCTTGACGACCTCGCCCTTCTTGACGGCGCCGCCGGGGGTCGCGGTCTTGACGGATGCGACGATGACGTCGCCGATGTTCCCCGTCCTTCTGAAAGACCCGCCGAGGACGCGGATGCACATGATCTCCTTTGCGCCCGAGTTGTCCGCTACCTTTAATCTTGTTTGGGGTTGTATCATGATTCCTTATCCTCCCGCCTTACTTCGCCTTCACGACGATCTCGGCGACTCTCCAGTTCTTGTCCTTGGAGAGTTTCCTCGTCTCGACGATGCGAACGGTGTCGCCCTCGACGCAGAGATTCTCTTCGTCGTGCGCCTTGAAGCGCTTGGTGCGCGTGATCGTCTTTTTGTAGACGGGGTGTTTGCGTTTCTCCGTCACAGCCACGACGACCGTCTTATCCATCTTGTCGGAAACAACGATGCCGACTCTTTCTTTTCTGAGATTTCTTTCCATAATTCACTCCTACTTCGCCTGACGGGAACGGATCTCCGTGTTCACCCTTGCGATGTCCCGCTTGCACGTCCTGATCGACAGGGGGTTTTCGAGCTGGCCGCTCGCGTGGCGGAAACGCAGATTGAATAGCTCGCTCTTCAGATCTTTCAGCTTCTTTTCAAGCTCGACGTCTGTCATGTTTTTGAATTCGCCTTTCATCAGCCTTCACCGCCTTCCGAAGTATTCGCCGCGGGTGCTTCCGCGACTTGTTTCTTGATGAATTTGCACTTGACGGGCAGCTTGTGCGCCGCAAGACGCATCGCTTCACGCGCGACGTCCTCGGGGACGCCCGCCATTTCGAACATCACTCTGCCCGGCTTCACCACGGCGACCCAGTACTCGACGCCGCCCTTGCCCGAACCCATACGGGCTTCGGCGGGGTGACGGGTGATGGGTTTGTGGGGGAAAATATCGATCCAGACCTGCCCGCCGCGCTTGATGAAACGCGTCATTGCGATACGGGCGGCTTCGATCTGGTTGGACTTGATCCTTGCAGCGCCTTCGGCAACGAGACCGTATTCGCCGTACGCGATGGTGTTGCCCTTGTTCGCCTGCCCCTTCATGGAGCCGCGGTGCTGCTTTCTTCTCTTCACTCTCTTCGGGATTAACATTATTTGCCTCCTTCCGCTCTCTTGGCGCCCTTGAGGACCTCACCCTTGTAGATCCAGCACTTGACGCCGATCATGCCGAACGTGGTGTGCGCTTCGGCAAAGCCGTAGTCGATGTCGGCACGGAGGGTCTGAAGGGGAATGGAGCCTTCATGGTAATGCTCGCAGCCCGCGATCTCTCTGCCGTCGAGGCGGCCCGAGACCTGCATCTTGACGCCCTTGACGCCCGCGCGCATGGTCCTGCCGATCGCCTGTTTGATGGCGCGGCGGAAGGCGATACGCTTCTCGAGCTGGGCGGCGACGCTCTCTGCGACGAGCTGGGCGTCCGCGTCGACCTTTCTCACTTCCGTGACGTTGATGATGACCTGCTTCCCCCCCGTGAGACGGGCGAGATGCTTCTTGATGACGTCGATCTCGGCGCCCTGCTTCCCGATGAGCACACCGGGACGCCCCGTCTGGATGGTGACGACGATCTTCCCGGCGGCGCGTTCGATGAGGATCCTCGAGATCGCCGCAGCGTAATATTTCTTCTTGAGGAAGGTACGGATGACGTTGTCCTCCTTCAAAAAGACGGAGAACTCCTTCTTGTCGGCATACCACTGCGTATCCCAACTCTTGATGATACCTACTCTCAACCCGTGGGGATTTACTTTCTGACCCATGTTAAATTTCTCCCTCCGCTTTCTTCACGTCAAGGATGACGGTGATGTGGCTCGTTCTCTTGAGAATGGCGTGTCCTCTGCCCTTGCTGACGGGCTGCATGCGCTTGAGGCTCGTGCCGCCGTCGGCATAGCAGGCTGCGACGTACAGATCTCCCCTGTCCATGCCCTGATTGTGTTCGGCGTTTGCGACGGCGCTCATGAGCACCTTATACGTGGGAACGGCGCCGCCGTTCACGCTGTTTTTCAGGATCGCCTGCGCTTCCGCGACGGACTTCCCGCGGATGAGATCGAGCAGCGTTCTCACCTTGTAGGGAGAAACTCTGATGTATTTTGCGACCGCATGGGGGCGCGTATCCTTCCGCGCTTCCGCTCTCTCGGTCTTCTTTTTCATATTACCGGCCATATCCTATTCTCCTTACTTCTTTGCCGCGGCAGGCGACGTCGTCTTTGCCGTGTGCCCTCTGAACGTTCTCGTGGGAGCGAACTCGCCGAGCTTGCAGCCGACCATGTCCTCTGTGATGTAGACGGGCACGTGCTTTCTGCCGTCGTACACGGCGATCGTGTGTCCGACCATCTGGGGGAAGATCGTAGAAGCTCTCGACCAAGTTTTGAGCACTTTCTTCTCGTTTGCCTCGTTCATCGCCTCGATCCTTGCAAGGAGCTTGGGTTCGACGTAGGGACCTTTTTTGATACTTCTCGACATTTGTCTCTTCCTCCTTTAATTGATCCTCTTGAGGATGAACTTGCTCGTGGGGTTCTTCTTCTTTCTCGTCTTGTAGCCGAGAGCGGGCTTTCCCCAAGGTGTCTCGGGACCCGCGTGACCCACGGGGCTCTTGCCTTCGCCGCCGCCGTGCGGGTGGTCGTTCGGGTTCATGACCGAGCCGCGGACGGTGGGACGGATGCCGAGGTGGCGGGTCTTGCCCGCTTTGCCGACGCGGATGATCTCGTGCTCGAGGTTGCCGACCTGACCGATCGTCGCCCTGCAGAGGAGCGGGACGAGCCTCATTTCGCCCGAGGGCATCCTCAAGGTCGCATACGCGCCCTCTTTTGCCATGATCTGCGCGGCGATGCCCGCAGCTCTCGCGACCTGACCGCCCCTGCCGGGCTTCAGTTCGATGTTGTGGACCATCGTACCGACGGGAATGTCGGAAAGAGGCATGCAGTTGCCGACCTTGATGTCCGCGCCTGCGCCGCTGACGACCTTATCCCCGATGTTCAGACCGACGGGTGCGAGAATGTACTTCTTTTCGCCGTCCGCATAGCAGAGGAGCGCGATGTTTGCGCTGCGGTTGGGGTCGTACTGGATGGACTTGACCGTGGCGGGAATGCCGTCCTTGTTGCGCTTGAAGTCGATGATGCGGTACTTCTTCTTGTTGCCGCCGCCGATGTGGCGAACCGTGATCCTGCCGAGATTGTTTCTGCCGCCCGACTTTCTCTGGTCCTCGAGGAGGGAGCGTTCGGGCTTTGCCTTTGCGATGTCTCCGTAGACGGGGACCGTCATCAGGCGCCTTGCGGCGGATGTGGGTTTATATCTCTTTACTGCCATTTTTCTACTCTCCTTCGCTTACGACAACGAACTGAAAAATTCGATGGGTTTGCTGTCGTCCGTGAGTTGGACGATCGCCTT
The DNA here is from genome assembly GCA_947626935.1 of uncultured Clostridia bacterium. Classification (GTDB taxonomy): domain Bacteria; phylum Bacillota; class Clostridia; order Christensenellales; family Borkfalkiaceae; genus Gallimonas. The sequence goes on from CANQUD010000039.1 coordinate 9,039, forward strand.
CTTCGTCGCGGGCGTGTATCCCTCGTTGCGCCCCATTCTCTTGAGCTTTCCGGGGAGCGAAACGGTGTTCACGCTCTTGACCTTGACGGAGAACATCTTCTCGACCGCGATCTTGATCTGGGTCTTGTTGGCGCTCTTCATCACTTTGAACGTATACTTCTTATTTGCGATCCCGTCATATCCCTTTTCGGTCAGAACGGGCTTGATGATGACATCCTCGGGTAACATCAGCAGTACACCTCCTCGAGTTTTTTCACGCTGCCCTTCGTGAGGACGACCTTGGCGTTCGAGACAATCTCGTACGTGTTGATCTCGTCGACGGAGAGCGTCGAGAGCGTGGGAAGATTCCTTGCCGCGAGCACGACGTCGCTGTCGGGTTCGTCCATGATGACGACCGAGCGCCCGTCGAGCTTGAGCGCCTTCCGCACCGCTTCCATTTCCTTGGTCTTGGGAGCGGAGACCTTCACTTCGTCCACGACGATGAGTTCGCCGTCCGCAAGCTTCTTCGAAAGCGCCGAGAAGAGGGCGTTCCTCTTCGCCGTCGTGTTCATCTTCTTCCCGAAATCGCGGGGCTTGGGTGCGAACACGACGCCGCCCTTGATCCACTGGGGAGCACGGGTGGAACCCTGACGCGCTCTGCCCGTTCCCTTCTGTCTCCAAGGCTTCACGCCGCCGCCGCGGACTTCCGTGCGGGTCAGCGTGGACTTCGTGCCCTGTCTCCGGTTGCAGAGGTAGGTGACGACTGCCTGATGGATGAGCGGCTCATTGTATTCTGCGCCGAAGATCGCATCGCTCAATTCGAGCGTATCCACTTCTTCGCCTTTGATATTGTAAACTTTTACGCTTGCCATTGTCTCACTCCTTATTTGCTCTTCACGCTCGTCCGCAGGGTCACGATGCTGCCCTTGGGACCGGGAATGGCGCCCTTGACGAGGATGACGTTTCTCGCAAGGTCGACGCGGACGACCTCGAGATTGAGGACCGTGACGTTTTCGACGCCGTACTGGCCTGCGAGGTGCTTATGCTTGAACACGCGGGAAGGATCGCTGATGGACCCCATGGAGCCGGGTTCCCTGTGGACAGGTCCGACGCCGTGCGTTTCCTTGAGGCGCTGCTGGTTCCAGCGCTTGATGACGCCCGTGAATCCATGACCCTTGGAGACGCCCGCGACATCCACTCTCTCTCCGGCGGAGAAGATGTCCGCCTTCACTTCGTCGCCGACGTTGTACCCTTCCATGCCGCGTACCTCTTTGAGATACTTGCAGGGCTTGACGTTTGCCTTCTTGAATTGTCCCAGCTCGGGCTTGTTGAGGTCCTTTTCCTTCGCCTCGAGGAAGCCGAGCTTGAGCGCCGCATAGCCGTCCGTCTCCGCTGTCTTGACCTGCACGACGGGGCAGGGACCTGCCTCGACGACGGTCACGGGGATGACTTTGCCGTTCTCCGCAAAGATCTGGGTCATGCCCGCTTTGCGGCCGATGATTGCTTTACTCATTGATAAAGTTCACTCCTTTTTCTTTTTTTATTTCCGAAATACCGTTTCAGCCCGCCGCAGCCGCGGCAGGCATGGTTCAGTATTATTGGATCAAAGTTTTACCTTGATGTCGACACCTGCGGGCAGGTGGATGCTGTCGAGCAGCTTTGCGTTGGGCGAGTAGATGTCGATGATGCGCTTGTAGGTGCGGCATTCGAACTGCTCGCGCGAGTCCTTATCTTTATGGGGGCTGCGGAGAATGGTGACGATCTCCCGTTCCGTGGGAAGCGGAATGGGTCCCGAGATCTTTGCCCCGCTCTTCTGCATCGTGTCCACGATGCGCTGTGCGGCTTCGTCCACGAGCGCGTGGTCGTAAGCGCTGAGTTTGATCCTGATTTTCTGGCTTGCCATTTTGATGCTCCTTTTTCCGAACTTTTTTTCTTTGTCTGCGTCAACGCGTCCGTGCGTATCGGGGTCCCCTATCAAAAAAACACGCTTTTTCCCGTGCTTTTGCAGAAAACCTCGGTTCGTCGCAGGAGTCAAGCTCCCACATTTGTCGGCGGAAATTATCTGTCGGGGGGCTTTCGACCCCGAATTTCAGTAACTTTACGCTTCAACCCTATACCCACAATGACACAGCTTATAAAGAATACCACAAATGAAAAGCCCCTGTCAACGATTTGACAGCGGTTTTTGCAAAAATTTTTCGTCTTTCGGCGTCTTTTTTTGGACTTTTGTGCCTGATTTTGCCCTTTTACACAAGATATTGTGCCGCGGTCCCGATCCGTTCGCCGCAGCGGACTTTGGTCTCCAGCCCGTTTTGCGTATTCGTGAAAAATTCCCCGTCGAGCGCCACCTTTCCCGCCTCGGCGAGAAGGATGACGGTGGAGCCGCCGAACTCGAAATATCCCTTCTCTTCCCCCCGCGAAAAGCTCTCCTTCGGGGCGTTGACGATGCGTCCGACGAACATCGCGCCCACTTCCACCTGTGTGAGGTCGCCGAAATGCTCAGTGTGCAGCACGGTGTACGCGCGGCAGTTCTCCGTAAAGACCCGCCTTCTCTCAAGCGCCGTCGGCTGCACGGTATGCAACTTGCCCTTGATGTATTTCCTCTCCCCCATGCTGCCGCCGTCCGCGAAGTGATAGCGGTGATAGTCGTTGACGGTGAGGCGGATGACGATGCACGTCCCCCCTTCGTACTTTTTCGCAAGTTCCTCGTTTTTGAGGAGCGTCGAGACGGTATAATCGAACCCCTTTACACGAAAAATGCCCTCATGGGTGACGGAAAACGCCGTGACGGCGCCGTCGCACGGGGAGCAGAATGCCGCGGGATCCCCGTCGAAGGGACGGAGAGCGGGCTTGATCCTTCTCGTGAAGAAGGCGTTGAAGCTGCGGTACTGTTCGGGAAGGTAATCTTCCATGCAGATGCCGTGCTTTTTGATGAATTTCTTGATCTTATGCTTCGATAAACGGCTGTCGAGGTACTTCCCCGCAAGGCGGGAGACCCACCGCGCGGAGAGCAGTTTCAGGCAGATCCCCCCGAGAAAGGTGCGGTACAGAAAGGAAACGCCTCTCTGCGGTTTTTCGTCCGAAATGACCTGCCGCATAGATCAGCAATACGTCCCCCCTCGCATAAATTGCAACACGGGGTGCGAAATCAGCGGTACCTGTGCACCGTACACCTTGATGAGCGCAAGGGAAATGACGAGCACGGTGACGATGGAAATGGCGATGAGCAGTCCGCGGACGCCCGCTTTCGGCATGCGGAAGCGGAACACGAACAAAAAGCCGATGATCGCATATCCCGCGACCATGATGAGCTTCACGGCAAGCGGGGAGATGTCCGTGAACATCGTCGCAATGAGATAAAAGACGGGAAGGGCGACGGCGACGTTGGTTACGGGAAGCCCCTCGAAGGCGACGCGCTTCCCTTCTTCCCTCGTCTCTTCCGTCACGTTGTAGTAGGCGAGACGGATGAGGGCGCAGAGGACGAACACCGCAAAGAGGGGCAGATAGTACCATTCGTTCATGCCCAGCCCGAATCCGATGAACACGGGCGCGACGCCGAAGGCGACGAGGTCGCTCAACGAATCGATCTGGGAGCCGAAGAGACGGTCGGACGGCGTCCTGTTCTTGCGCGTGGACGCGACGGCGCCGTCAAAGGCGTCGCAAAGCCCCGAAATGAGCAGGCAGACCACTCCCCAGAAGGGGTTCACCGACACAGAGAGCGCGATCCCGACGACGCCCGCGATGACGGAGACGTACGTGAGGATGACGCCGTAGTGATAGAATCCGACAAAGTGGCGGGATCCCTCACCCCGCTCGGTCTCCCGAATTTCCTCTCTCTTCCCGTTCTCTTTCATGTTCCTCTCCGATATTTGTTTCTCTCACTTCTTCTTTCGTTTCTTCCGCAATCATGACGATCGTCCCGTCCGTCCCGTCGGGCGGATCCGTCTCTGCATCGGACTCCGACGTATTCTCCCCCTCTTCCGTCTCCCCTTCCGAAGGCTCCTTTGCGGGCGTTCTCCGCATGACCTGAATGTGATAGGCGAGCGTATAGAGTCCGCAGCCGATCATGATGAGGTAGAAGGAGATGAAGCGGGACACCATGAGGGCGGAGAGAAGGAAGTTCCCCTCCAGCGCCATCGCAAAGTAGACCTTGACGTAGAGCAGTTCATAGACCCCCACGCCCCCCGGGAGCGGGATGGAGTTATAGCCGATGATGACGAGCGCGGAACAGACGCAAAGTCCCAGCGGGTCCGTATTCGCCCCCGCCGCCATGAGCACAAAGCAGGGAATGAGCACATGGCACATTCTCTGTCCGAGGTTGCAGAAGAAATTGATGAAGGACATCCCGGGGTGATTCTTGATCTCATACAGGCAATTCTTGTAGAGATCCACCTCATGGGCGAGCTTTTCCCGCCACTTGTCGGGCTTTTTGACGATATGGATCTTGCAGAGCAGGGAAATGATGCCGTTCCCGACCTTCTTCACCGCCCCGCCCCAGAACATGCAGCCGATGAAGAATCCGAGCAGCAAGCCTTGGATGACAAAGCCGACGATGACGAGGAGCTTGGGGAACCAGCCGTCGATCTGCGAGAAAAATTCGGGACGGACCGCGATGGCGACGACGCCGACGACGATCGTCGCAAGGGTGTAGGCGGTCAGGTTGAAGATGAGTCCGAACGAGGACTTCCCCGCGCCGATGCCGTCCTTCACCATGTAGTAGATGGAAGCGGGCTGCCCGCCCGTTCCCGAGGGCGTGATCGCCGAATAGTAGAGATCCGCCGAAGCATAGACGGTCGAGTGATAGAACTTGGGCTTTTCGCCGAGACCGCGCATGATAAAATGCAGACTGATCGACTCGAAGAGGACGGAAGCGACCGTAAGCCCCACCGCGCCGACGATCCACCACGGATCGCAGATCTTCAAAAACTCGAAGATATCGCCGAATTCAATGTCGTTTGCCGTGAAGATGACGACGACCGTGACGGAGATCAGGATCACGAGAAAACAGATATTGATGAGTTGTTTGTTGATTTTTTTCTTCGCTGCCATGCCTGTCCGAAGTCCTTGGTTCTATCCATTATAACCCGACCGCCGCGCCCTTGTCAAGCAATTCACAGCGCAAAGGGGGGATTTGCTCGGCGGTTCGGGCATTCCCCTTGGCTCCCCTCGGGTTCCCCGCTTTTCTCGTCGCCCCTCTTAGGGGAGATGTCGAGGCGAAGCCGAGACAGAGGGGTTTAACCCCTTTCCCCTCGCAAGCTC
>CANQUD010000040.1 GCA_947626935.1 uncultured Clostridia bacterium
CTTGCCCACCCCTTGAGGGAAGAATTTTGCATTCTGCCAAAGATTGATAATCTTTGGCGCAAAATTCTTATAGCATTTGCCCATATGCGTGGGCAAATGCCGACCAAACGCGGGGTTCTACCCGCGTGCGAGGGTGCCCCGTAGGGGCGGAAGGGGTGTCATTCCGAATCGGGACACCCCCCTCAGCCTCGGAAAGGGCAGCCTCGGCAGCTCCCCCTCAAGGGGGCGCCAAGGGACTTCACATTATTTCGTCCCACTTTCAAACGTATTTCAAAATTTCCTCAAAGCGGGTGACGAACTCTCTCGCGCCTGCTGCGCGGAGAACTTCTTCCGTCCGATATCCCCAGAGGGCGGAGAGGGGACGCATGCCCGCGTTTTTCGCCGTCAAAAAGTCCGTTTCGCCGTCACCCACAAAGAGGCAGTCCGCAGGGCTGACGCGCAGGGTCAACGCCGCGTACCGCGCGAGAGAGGGGTCGGGTTTCACGGGGAAATCGCCGCTGTCTCCCGCGACAAAATCGAACATATCTGCGCGAAAATACTTCCCGATGACCTTCACCGTCGCCTCGTGCGGCTTGTTTGTGACGACGGCGAGCTTCAAGCCCTTTTCCTTGAGACAGGTAAGCGTCTCCTCGGCGCCGTCATAGGGGACGGTCCGTTCGCAGCTGTGCTCGGCGTAGAGCGCACGGAACTCCGAAAGGCACCGCTCGAGGGGCGCCCCTTGCGGAAGCAGACGCTCCCAGAGTTTTCTCGCCCCGTTCCCGACGGCGGCGCGGACCTCGTCATAGCCCGCTTCCGCATAGCCGTACCTTTTCAGGATCATGTTGACGCAGACGTGAAGGTCGGGGAGGGTGTCGAGCAGCGTCCCGTCGAGGTCGAAAAAGACGGCGTGCATCACATCTCCTTCGGGACCTCGATGCCGAGCAGCCCGAGTCCCTTTTTGAGGGTGGAAAATGCGATATGGGTGAGGGTTTTCCGCAAACTCCGCAGTTCTTCCGTCTCCGCGTTGACGATGCGGCAGTCGATGTAGAACTTGTTGAAGAGCTGGGCGGCGTTCATGCACCAGCGGGCGATCATGCTCGGTTCATAGTGAACGGCGGCGGCTCTGACCGTGTCGGGGAACTCCGCAAGCGCCTTCACGAGGGCAAATTCCCGCTCGTTGAGCTGTGCGCCCTCGCCGCTGTGGAAGGGGACGCCGCCGAGCTTGTCGAGCACGGACGCAGCCCTCGCACATGTGTATTGCACATAGACGCTCGTTTCGCCGTCGAAATTGAGCGCCTTGTCGTACGAAAAGACGATGTCCTTGATCTTATTGTTGTAGAGAGCGCCGAAAATGACCGCCCCGACGCCGACCTGTTCGGCGACCTTTTCCCTGTCCTTGAGGTCGGGGTTCTTTTCGGCGAGAATGGCAGCCGCTTTCTCGACACTGCGGGAGAGGACGTCCTCGAGCCAGACGACCTTGCCCTTGCGCGTCGACATCGCCCCGTCCTCGAGGGAGACCATGCCGTACGCGACGTGCACGAGGTCCTTTGCCCACGGTTCTCCCATGCGTTCGATGACGCGGAAAAGCTGCTGGAAGTGGAGATTTTGCTGATAGGCGACGACGTAGAGGCACTTGTCGAAGTCGTACGTCTCCTTTCGGTAGAAGGCGGCGGCGAGGTCGCGCGTCGCATAGAGGGAAGCCCCGTCCGAGCGGAGCACGATGAAGGGGGGCATGCCGTATTCCTCGAGATCGACGACCTTTGCCCCGCGGCTCTCGACGAGCAGTCCCTTCTTTTCGAGCTTTTCGATGACGGCGGGGATCTTGTCGATGTAGAAGCTCTCCCCGCAGTAGCTGTCGAAGGTGACGTGCAGACGGTCGTAGATCTTCTTCACATAGGCGAGCGTAATGGACTTGAAGGTCTCAAACAATTCGTTCGCCTCTCTGTCGCCGTTCTCGATGAGGCGGAAGTACTCCCGCGCCTCTGCTTCCATCTCCTCGGTCGCCTCGCTGTTGAAGCGGACATAGAGATCGTTGATGGCGTGAATGCCGCCCGCTTCCACGTCCGCACGGTTTCCCCAGCGCTTGTAGGCGGAGATGAGTTTGCCGAACTGCGTGCCGTAATCGCCGAGGTGGTTGATCCCGACGACGTTGTATCCGAGAAATCTGTAGATGCGGGAAAGCGCTCCGCCGATGACCGTCGTGGAGAGATGCCCGATGTGGAAGGGCTTTGCGATGTTGACGGACGAATAGTCGATGCAGACCGTCTTTTTCGCCCCCATATCGCTGTTTTTTGTGAATTCCCGTGCGGCATATCCCGTCCACGCCTTCTCTCCTTCTTCCGTCAGAAGGGGAGAGAAGCTCTCCCGAAAGTTCTTGAAGAGACCCGCGCGGTCCACCTGAAAATTGAGATACCCGTTGACGGCGGAGACGGAAGAGACGATCTCGTCCGTTTCGTACCTTTTCGCAAGCTCTTCCGCAATGGCAACGGGGGACTTTCTCAAGATCTTTGCGAACTTGAAGCAGGGCAGGGCGTAGTCGCCGAGCGTGGGATCGGGGGGAACGGCGATCGATTCGAGGATCTCCTCGGGGGAGACGCCGTCCACGGCGAGTTTTTCCGCAATGTAAGCCTTATAATCCATGAAAACTCCTTCTTCCGAAGTATTTTACCATATTTTTCCGCGCAAGGCAACCGAAAGACTTGCCGTTTCCGCGAAAATGTTTTATAATGTGGGATAGAGACGTCCCGCGCGGCAGGACGGAGCTTTTTTGTCCGATCCCCGCGGCATTCCCGACGGAGAAAGGGACGAATTTACGGAGATATATCATGAAACTCGGAGTTGTGGGGCTGCCCAACGTCGGCAAGTCCACCCTGTTCAACGCGATCACCCATGCGGGCGCGGAAGCGGCGAATTACCCCTTCTGCACCATCGAACCCAACGTCGGCATCGTCGCCGTTCCCGATGAACGGCTCGACAAGCTCGCCGCCCTCTACAGCAGCAAGAAAGTGACGCCCGCCGTCATCGAATTCGTCGACATCGCGGGTCTCGTCAAGGGGGCGAGCCGCGGCGAAGGTCTCGGCAACAAATTCCTCTCCCATATCCGCGAATGCGACGCGATCGTGCACGTCGTCCGCTGTTTTGAGGACGAAAACGTTACCCATGTCGAAAATTCCGTCGATCCCGTCCGCGACATCGAGACGATCAACCTCGAACTCATCCTTGCCGACATCGAGGCGGTGCAGAAGAGGCAGGACCGCATCAAAAACGCCGCCCGCGGCGGCGCCGACAAGACTGCGGCGGCGGAATTTGCCTTTCTCGAAAAGCTCTCCGCACATCTCGAAGGGGAACTTCCCGCCTCTTCGCTCCCCGTCAACGAGGACGAAAAGGTCATGCTCGACAACCTCTTTCTGCTCTCGTCCAAACCCGTCATCTACTGCGCGAACATCTCCGAAATGGACATGGGCGCAGAGGAGAACAGCTTGCCCCTTGTCAAAGAGGTGCGCGACTACGCCGCCCGCCACGGCGCGGGAGTCATCGTCGTCTGCGCCAAGACGGAAGAGGAGCTTTCGCAGATGGATCCCGAGGAAGCGCAGGTCTTTCTGGAAGAATTCGGACTGAAGGAGAGCGGACTCAACAAGCTCATCAAGGCGTCCTATTCCCTGCTCGGACTCATTTCCTACCTGACCGCGGGGGAGAAGGAGACGAGGGCATGGACGATCGTCAAGGGGACGAAGGCACCGCAGGCGGCGGGGAAGATCCACTCCGACTTTGAAAAGGGGTTCATCCGCGCCGAAGTCGTCGACTATGAGACGCTCCTCGAATGCGGCGGGCTTACGGGCGCCCGCGAGAAGGGCAAGGTCCGCTCGGAAGGGAAGGACTACGTCATGAAGGACGGCGACGTCGTTTTGTTTCGGTTCAACGTATAAAGTTTCGCGCGATTTCTTTTGCTTCGCAAAATAAATACGCGCGAGGGGTTAGTTTTGTGCATCACTTATGTTCCGCTGCCACGCCTTCCGTTTTTCAGACGGACATTAAGGTTCCCGTAGGGTACCAAATGGGGTCGCCCACGGCGGAAGTGAATTCCGCCTATGGCACATAATTTTGAATGTTTCGAACGATTTTGTTTTTTCGTCCACCCCTTGCCCACCCCTTGAGGGAAGAATTTTGCATTCTGCCAAAGATTGATAATCTTTGGCGCAAAATTCTTATAGCATTTGCCCATATGCATGGGCAAATGCCGACCAAACGCGGGTCTCTACCCGCGTGCGAGGGTGCCCCCGAAGGGGGCGGAAGGGGTGTCCTTCAAAACAAAATACGTTCGAGCGATGTAACGTTGTTCATCAATTAAGTCGCTCCGAATACGTTATATGGATTGACATTAAGCCTACGGTAGTGTGGCAAATGGGGTGCGCTTAGGCGGGGGAACCCCGCCACGCGCAACGATTGAGAACACGCCCCACCCCCTGTCGCGTTGCGACATCCCCCTCCCACGGAGGGGGTATGTCCGTACCCTCTCCATGGGAGAGGGGTAGGGGTGTGGGTCACCGCATATAGAAGCCGCCGCCTGCGGACAACTGTCCGCAGGCGGCGGCTTTCGTTCTCTATAGTTCGATCTTCATGTCTCCCTGTTTGATCCAGCCGACCTTGCGGAGCAGTTCGCTCACGGCAAGAGAGATGACGGCGGGCAGCAGGAAGCAGACGACGATGACGCCCAAGGCGAGCAGCCACGGTTCGATGACACCCGCCGACGTTCCGATCATGTCGATGACGCCGACAAGTCCCGCCGTGCCCATGCCCGCACCGACGGCGGTCGCCTGCAACTTGAAAACGCAGGTGGAAATGGGTCCCACAACGAGAGAGGAGATGACGGCAGGCAGCAGGATCCGCGGGTTTTTGAGGTTGGGGATCTGCAGCATGGACGTTCCCAGCCCCTGCGCGATGAGTCCCGAGACCTTGTTTTCGCGGAAGCTCGCAACTGCAAATCCGATCATATGCGCACAGCAGCCCGCGACGCCCGCGCCCGCCGCGATGCCGTTCAGCCCGATCGAGATCCCGATCGCCGCGCTTGAGGTGGGAAGGGTCAGCAGGAGTCCCATCGCCGCCGCGATGATGACACCCATGAGGAAGGGCTGCAGCTCCGTCGCCGCGTTGATGCCCTCGCCGATCTTTCCCATGAGCCATTCGACGGGGGAACCGAGCAGCGCCGCGACAAGCCCGCCCGCAAGCAGGCAGACGAGGGGAACGATCAGGATGTCGAGCTTGGTCTTTCCCGTCACGAGCGTGCCGAGTTCACAGGCAACAACGGTCGCAAGATAGCAGGTGACGGGGTTGCCCGTCGCGATGAGGACGGCGGAAGTGAGCTGCGTTTCCCCCTCGATGTAGGAGAGGAAGGTCGTCGCATTCGCCGCAAAGACGCCGACGGCGACACTGCATGCCATTGCCATTTTGGGACACTTCAGCGAATGGGCGATGCCGACGCCGATCCCCGCGCCCATCATGACCTTCGCAAAGGTGCCGATGCCGTTCAGGAAGCGGTAACAGTAGTTCAGAAAGGTGACTTCCGACTGCCCGTCCCCGAAGATCCTCGCGATCTGGCAGACGATCGTCCCCGCGATGAGGGTGCAGAACAGCCCGTTCGCCATGCCCGCAAAGGCGACGATGAAGTAGCGGTTCGCAAATTTTTTGAGAAGTTTGAGGAAGGTCTCTTTCTTTGTGGGAGAGATCTCTGGCTTGGGAGACTGTTCTTCCGTCCCTTCTTCCTCGGTGTTTTTCGTTTCTTCGTCCATGGTTGCCGTAATGGTATCACATTTCTTTCAGAAAAGCAACTAAATGGAAACGTTTTTTTGTCAAGGACGATGAAAATGTGCGCCGCCCGCGACCGAAAGGTCGCGGGCGGCGCATGTACAGTCAAGAGTTCAAGTCCCAATCGATGGGGGAAATGCCGTGGGCGAGGAGATAGTCATTCGTCTTGGAGAAGTGTCTGCACCCGAAAAAGCCGTTGTAGGCGGAGAGGGGAGAGGGGTGCGCACATTCGAGGATCAGGTGCTTGCTCCCGTCGATGAGGGGCTTCTTCCGCCGCGCGTTCCCGCCCCAGAGCAGAAAGACGAGGTGCTCCTTTTCACGGGAGAGCAGTTCGATGACGGAGTCCGTAAACCAGCTCCAGCCGCAGTTTGCGTGCGAATTCGCCTGATGTTCGCGGACGGTCAGCGCCGTGTTCATGAGGAGAACGCCCTCTCTCGCCCACTTGGAGAGATCCCCGCTCTTGGGCGGCAGAAAGCCGAGGTCGTCCTTGAGTTCCTTGAGCATATTCTCGAGGGACGGTGGCTTGGGGACCCCTTCCTTCACCGAAAAACACAGTCCGTGCGCCTGATTCGGCTCATGGTAGGGGTCCTGACCGAGCAGGACGGCTTTGACCTTGCCGTACGGCGTGAAGCGGAAGCAGTTGTAGAGGTCATACATGTCGGGATAGACGGTGTAGTGGGAATACTCATACTTGAGAAATTCCCTGATCTTGAGATACCGTTCATCCGCAAAGAGGGGGGAAAGAGGTTCTTTCCAATCACCGAGATCGATCATGATTCCTCCGAAAATGATAATTTATCAATGAAAAATTGTGGTGAGATTCCTCGGCTACGCCTACTTCGCGCTGTGCGCTTGTGCCGCGCTTGGAGCAATAAGAATTCGCGCGGGGCGGAATGACGTACGAGACGCGCGGGACGGAATGACGCAGAGTCCCCTTGGCGCCCCCCTTGAGGGGGAGCTGCCGAGGCTGTCCTTGCCGAGGCTGAGGGGGTGTCTCGTTTTGGAATGACACCCCTTCCGCCCCTGCGGGGCACCCTCGCACGCGGGTAGAGACCCGCGTTTGGTCGGCATTTGCCCGCGCATATGGGCAACTGCTATAAGAATTTTGCGCCAAAGATTATCAATCTTTGGCAGAATGCAAAATTCTTCCCGCAAGGGGTGGGCAAGAGAAAGAGGTGACCCACCCCCTGTCGCGATGCGACATCCCCCTCCCACGGAGGGGGTAAGAGGGTATGGATCCGCCCTATTTCACGCAATTCCGTTCAGCACGTCCATGTATGCCGCGAGTTCGCGCTTGGCGCCTTCGAGGTCGTGGGCGAGGTAGTTCCCGCACTCTTCCCGCTTCGCCCCCGGGACTTCCCCGAGCGAGAGCGCAACGGGGATGCTCTCCTTGAGCAGGTCAAGCGTCTCGCCGTAGTCCAGCCCGACCGTCAGAAGGTAGAATCCCGTGCGGCAGCCCATCGGTCCGAAATAGACGATGTTGTCCTTTTTGCGGCTGTTGCGGAGCACGGTCGCGAGCATGTGCTCGATGGAATGAAGGGCGTCTGGCGTGATAAAGTCTCCCGCATTCGGCTTTTTGAAGCGGAGATCGAAGGTCGTCACGCCGTTCTGCGGCGCCGACATGTGCAGTCCGACCTGCAATAAGTTGTGATTTTTCTGAAACGAAGGGATCTTTTCCATAATTGTAGATTTAGCGTCCCCCCTTGCTGCCCCTTTTAGGGGAAGTCCCCGAGCTTGCGAGGGGAAAGGGGTTTTGAGTTACGGCGGCAGGGACCGCCGTAACCCCGTCGCGCCTGCCAGCGCTCCTGTCGCGGCGCAGCTCACAGCCCACTGGGCTGTTGAGCAGAATTGCGCCGCTCCACCTTCAGTCTCGGCTACGCCTCGACAGCTCCCCTAAACCACCCCGCAAAAATACTTTGTCTTTTTGCGGGGACCCCGAGGGGCGCCAAGGGGACTTCGTTCGAGGGAATTCTTTTCTGCGTTCAGCATGAGCGCGTGCGGCATGTCACTCCAGCGCATCCAAAATGGTCTTGAGTTCCGCCTTGAGATCGGCGAGCGCAAAGGCGCAGTTTTCTCGGAACTGTTCGGTCGTCGAACCGGAGCCGTACACGTCGGAGATGGCTTTCACCGACGCAAAACGCACGCCTGCATACTTGCACACTTCGGCGATCGCGCCCCCTTCCATATCGCGGATATCGCACCCCAGTCCCAATAAAAGCGCATGATCGGAAGGGGAATCGTTGAAGCGGTCTCCCGTGCCGAGCGCCCTTTTTTCATAGGGAAGGGCAGGGCAGAAGAGGGGCAGAAAGTTCTCCGTCTCGCCGTCGAGGGTGCCCACGGGCAGACCGTTGAGCTGGGTGCAGTCAAAATCGTACTGCACGGCTCTGTCGATGAGATAGATCTTTCCGACCTCTGTCCCCGCGTGCAGTCCGCCCGCGGCGCCGAAATTGAGAAGGACGTCCGCCCCCGCCTGAACGGCGGCGCTTGCGCCGACGGCGGCGTTGACCTTCCCGACGCCCGAGACGACGAGGACAAGTTCATGCCCGAGAGCGTTGCCGAAATACACCGTTTTTCCGCACATATGTTGCGTTTTTTTGATTTCCATTTGATCGAGAAGGAGTTCCGCTTCCCGCTCCATGGCAATGACACAGCCGATCATAACGACTCCTTTCTTGTTTGAACATTTCTATTATAACAACTTTTTCGACAATTTGCAATCGTAGGAATACTTCTTTTTCCGAAAGAGCATAAAAAACGCAAAGGAGGTTCCAATGGATCCGTTTGAATTGAAGCCGCAGAAAGCGGACAAGATTTTCACCGTCTGGAAAAATGTGCTCGTTAAGCCCTACAACAAGAATGAAGTCGACCCCTACACCCGTCTCCGTGTCATCCTGATGTCGGGAACGGAGTTCGAGAGCGTGCGCCTCTCCAATTCCTTCACCCGCATGTGTGCGAACAACGACGTGCGCCGCCGTCTCGCCTATATGAGGAGAGGGGAGCAGATCCAGCAAAAGCGCGTCGCTTCCCTCAAGCCCGCCAACGAGAGCATTCTCGAACACACGATCGGGTATGAACAGCTCGCCGTCGACCTCACCGCAAACCTTGCCGTGACCGAGAAGAATTCCTACGTCAAGAAACAGCTCGACTTCGCGCTCCTCGAAGATTTCGACCACTTATATCGCTATTCCGACCTCATGGAACTCGAGAAGGCGGGAGATCCCAAGAAGCTCGTCGGCGATTATACGGAGATCATGCCGGGGCGTCCCACCGTCGCGGAGTACCGTCACCCGCACGACGACGTCAAGTTCTACCTCAACAACTACCTGAACGACGTCAAGACCAAGCTCAACGTCAACATCATCACGGCGGCGGAACAGCAGACGATGAATTTCTATATGAACGTCGCCAACCTCTACGCTTCACCCCTCGGAAGAAAGCTCTACAACGAGATCGCCATGATCGAGGAACAGCACGTCACGGGCTACGGCTGCCTCAAGGACCCGACCGCGACCCCCTTCGAATGCCTTCTCATGAACGAATACACCGAGGCATACCTCTACTATTCGTGCTATATGGACGAGAAGGACGAGCGCATCAAGAAGATCTGGGAGATGCACTTCGAGGAAGAGGTCGCACATCTGCACGAAGCGGCGGATCTCCTTCGGACGTACGAGGGGAAGGTCTGGCAGCAAGTCCTTCCCGAGGGCGGGGAGTTCCCCGAACTTCTGAAGTTCCGCTCGCAGAAGGAGTACGTGCGGGAAATTTTGAAGAGCGTGCGGCTCACCGCCGTCGAAGAGGGGTGGGAAGAACTCGACAAGATGCCCGACAAGTTCCGCTATTTCGGCTACAACAGCAAGATCAACGGCGACCCCGAGACGGTCGGGACGCATATCGTCATCGACAAGGCGATCGCGGCATTCAAGTACGACTACCGCATCCAGAACAGGGAACACCCCGTCAAAGCCCTCTCCGACAGAAAGAAAGACAATATCGATATTGCAAGAGTAAAGGGAAAATAATGTTTCGCGCGTATTTCTTTTGCTACGCAAAATAAATACGCGCGAGGGGTTAGTGTTGTGCATTTCCCATACTCCGCTGCCGCGCTCTCCGTTCTTCGGACGGACATTAAGCCTACGGTAGTGTGGCAAATGGGGTGCGCTTAGGCGGGGAGACCCCGCCACGCGCAGTAATTTGAGATTATTCCCCCCCACCACCCGCTACGCGGGAGCCTCCCCCCCCGAAGGGGTAGGCTCTACCCTCTCCATGGGAGAGGGGTAGGGGAGTGGGTCACCGCATTCTCTTGCTGCCCCTGTAGGGGAAGTCCCCGAGCTTGCGAGGGGAAAGGGGTTAAACCCTTCAGTCTCGCTTCGCTCGACAGCTCCCCTAAACCACCCCGCAAAAATACGTTGTCTTTTTGCGGGGACCCCGAGGGGCGCCAAGGGGGTACTACGTAACTTCGCCGCTTTGCCGCGGCGCGCGGGCGGGGGTGCTTTGACAAATTCTCTCCAACATGTTATAATCATTCCATGGTCATCTACTACACCACGGAAATGGCGGAGAGCGGGGACTTCCTCGAAAAAGTCCTCAAAAAGCACGGCGCCGCCTCGCAAATTCTCCGTACCGCAAACGGGAAGCCCTATCTCGAGGGCGGAGAAGCGCAGTTCAGCCTTACCCACACCGAGGGACTCCTCGCCGTCGCGGTCGGGGCGGACGCCGTCGGGCTGGATGCCGAACGCCGCAAGCCCCGCAAGACGGACGCCGTCCTTGCCCGTCTCACGCCCGCCGAGCGGGAAGAGGACTTCCTCAAGCTCTGGACCGCCAAAGAGGCGTATATCAAGTACCTCGGCGGCACCCTTGCGGAGCTGCTTCCCTCGCTCAAATACGAAAAAGGCGTCCTCTCTTTCAAGGACGCACCTGTCGATGTTCAACTGAATCATTTTGACCTCGAAGGATGTCTCTGCTGCGTCTGCACGGCGCAGGAGGAGAAGATCTCCCTCATCAGGCTCTAAATTTCGTACCATTCTCCCTCTTGCGGCACAAAAGCGTCCGCATCGGGGAGATAATTTTTGACCGTCGGGATGAACTTTTTCATGTTCTCCCGATGCGTCAGGGGCGGGAAGGCGTCGTCGAAGTGGTCCGCCATAACGCGTTTGGGACGGAACGCTTCCAAGAACCGTACAAGATACTTGTGCATCCTGCTCCTTCCCTGATAGGGGAACACGAGAAGATCCGCCCCCTGCGGATAGGAGACATTCTCTTCCATGCCCGCCGAGCCGAGCACGACGACGGACTTTCTCCCGTCCGAGATGTGGAGCGCATAGACGTCCTCATGCAATTTATATTGCAGGGCGTGATGGCAGAGCTTCAGACAGCTCACGGCATGCAGCCATGTCCGCGGGGCGAACACGACGCGGAGCACCGTCGCGACATCAAACACGCAATGGCGGCTCTGGTATGTATGGACGGTGAAGTTGCCGATCTTGATCTCCTCATTGACGGAATAGGAGATCATGCCGTCG
This sequence comes from uncultured Clostridia bacterium, assembly GCA_947626935.1. Taxonomy (GTDB): domain Bacteria; phylum Bacillota; class Clostridia; order Christensenellales; family Borkfalkiaceae; genus Gallimonas. The sequence continues at coordinate 11,301 of CANQUD010000040.1, forward strand.
GTATCCATCTTCAGCTTTTCGGCGTGGCGGATGCCGTTCTCCGAGACGAACACGGGAATGACGGCGTCCTCGGTGAATGCCGCAACGTCCCCGAAGTGGTCGAGATGGGGGTGGGTGATGAAGATCGCCTGCGCCGTCTTTGCCTCGTCCATCGGGATCTGATACAGTGTTTTATTATATGATTTGAGATACGGGTCGATGAGCAGCCGCGTGTCTCCGCTCTCGAGGAGCAGAGAAGCTGTCCCGTACCATTTGATCCGCATAAGTTCTTCCTCTTTGTAGCTCTGTTCCTCTTTGTAGCTCTGATTGCATTATAGCATTTTGTTTCGGAAATGACAAATTATTTTCTCCGTCATCGCCGAAGAAATCATCGATCGGAATAAATTTTTGCAAAAACGTGCAAAGTTTTCTTATGAAAAAGTTTGTGCGCATCGCCGTCTTGCTGGTTTCTCTTTTGTCGCTCTTCTGCCTCGCCGCCTGCGAGACGGAAGAGATGGGGACGCTCAAGGACATCTCCCGTCCCTATGCGGGCGTGTACGAGTGCGAAAAGATTTCCCTCGGCGGGAAGGACATGACGGAGAAATTCCAAAAATTTTCGATCGAACTCAAGCAGGACGGCAGCTTCGAAGCGACCTACCGCACGGCGGGGAGAGAGGGCGGCTACGGCGGGACGTACGCCGTCGACAGCGAGAAGGGGGAGATCACCTTCTCCGCAAAGGAGCGCGGCGACGGGAAGTCCTTCACCTTTCCCTACGAGAAGGGGAAGATCGTCATAGACTACAACCTCTTCGGACACCTTCTCTATGCCGAATTCACCTTGACATGACGCTCCGCTTGTGGTACAATGCCCGCATGACAAAGAGCGAAGCCGCAAAGGCATATTTTTTGAGCGGATACAACTGTGCGCAAGCCGTCGCGCTCGCCTTCCGCGAGGAGACGGGACTGGATGAAGAGACGCTCTCCCGTGCGACGGTCGCCCTCGGCGGCGGACTGGGCAGACTGCGGGAGACGTGCGGCGCCGTGTCGGGCGGGGCGGTCGTTCTGGGACTCGTCTTTCCCGAAAAGAGCAAGAGCGAGATCTATGCCCTCGTGCAAAAGCTCGCCCTCGCCTTTCGGGAGGAGAACGGCAGTTACAACTGCGGACAGCTCTTGAGCGGCGTGAACGTCACGGCGGGACCTTCGGCAGAACCCCGCACGGAGAGCTACTACAAGAAGCGCCCGTGCGCCGATCTCGTCGCCTCTTCCGCCGCGATCCTCGAAGAATTGATCGCCACCTTGCAACACGGAACTTGACAAAAAAGGGTCCCGCGACCCTTCAAAATGCTGAAAATAGACAATTTTGTAAACAAATTATTCAATATTCTTTTATTTTTTAGTATATTTTTTCGCCCGAAAAAAATTTTTCAAAAAAATTTTCGGAAGTAAAACGGTTTGCCATTTGTAAGTTTTTTCCGATTTCTGCTACAATATAAAGACAAATGATGAGAGGTGAAAAAATTGCTTTACGGCGAGTGGCTGGTGACATGGTTGGAGGACTATGTCAGACCCGTTGAAAAGGAGAGAACGTACAACAATTACAGGGACGTCATACGGCTTCGGCTCCTGCCGACATTCGGGAACATCGAGATCAACAAACTGGATGCGGGGGACATCCAACATTACATCACGGGGCTTATGGTGGACGGCAACATGCGGACGGGAAAACCGCTCTCCGCAAACAGCATCCGTCTCATTTTCAGCGTGTTCCGCAGTTCTCTGCGCCGCGCCTACAATCTCGGCTATGCGGAGAGGTACATCGGGACAAGCTCGAACTTCCCAAGATGCCGAATACCGAGGTCGTCTGCTTTACCGAAGCAGAACAGCAGCGCATCGAGGACGAGATCGCGAAAATGCTGCAGAAGCGGTCGTCGCGGCACAAGCTCAACGGCATCGTCATCTGCCTGCACACGGGATTGAGGATCGGAGAACTTTTGGCGCTCGAATGGGAGGACATCGACTTCGAAAACGCGCTCATGACGATCGCAAAGACCTGTCGGGACGGCAAGGACGAGAACGGAAATTACAAGAAGATCGTCGACAGACCCAAGACGTACTCCTCGCGGCGGGTCATTCCGCTCTCGAAGGGACTGCTCGCGCTGCTCACGGAGATGAAGGCGGAGAGCAAATCGAACTTTGTGATCTCCGATTCGAACGGAAACACCGTGCATGTGCGGTCCTTCCAGAGGAGCTATGAATTGCTTCTCAAGAGACTCGGGATCCCGCATAAGAAATTCCACGCGCTCCGCCACACCTTTGCGACGCGGGCGAACGAGCGGGCAATGGACGACAAGACGCTTTCCGAAGTTCTGGGACACAAGTCTCCCGTCATCACGCTGAAGCTCTACGTCCATTCTCTCCTCGATCACAAGCGGAAGATGATGGAGCAGGTCAACGGCTGACAGGAAGCCGCAGCATGGGGGACCAAGCTCCGGCTCCGCTTTGACAATCCACTGCTTTCCCATAGCGCATTCTGGAAAGCGCGCGGCGGGTTGGTGTCATACTCTGCTTTGCAAGAGGACTTCTTCAAGGAAGTATCCGAGAAATACGGAGCGAAGCGCGGCGAGAGCTTCTCCCTCATCAAGAATACGGTGGAAAGCCAGCGTAAGCGTTACCATCGGACAGATGGCGACCTCTACGATGAACTTTATTACGACGGCTTTTAAGAATC
>CANQUD010000041.1 GCA_947626935.1 uncultured Clostridia bacterium
TTTCGCGCGATTTCTTTTGCTTCGCAAAATAAATACGCGCGAGCGATGTAACGCTGTACATCAATCAAGTCGCTCCGAATACGTTATATGCAAGGACATTAAGGTTCCCGTAGGGTACCAAATGGGGTCGCCCACGGCGGAAGTAAATTCCGCCTATGGCAAGTGAATTATATGTTTCGAACGATTTTGTTTTTTCGTCCACCCCTTGCCCACCCCTTGAGGGAAGAATTTTGCATTCTGCCAAAGATTGATAATCTTTGGCGCAAAATTCTTATAGCATTTGCCCATATGCATGGGCAAATGCCGACCAAACGCGGGTCTCTACCCGCGTGCGAGGGTGCCCCGAAGGGGGCAGAAGGGGTGTCCTTCAAAACAAAATACGTTCGAGCGAACTTACTTTGTTCATCAATCAAGTCACTCCGAATACGTTATTTGCAAGGACAATAAGCCTACGGTAGTGTGGCGAATGGGGTGCGCTCCGCAAAAGCGCGGTTTTGCTACGCGCAGTGATTGGGGAATGTTCCCCCCGTTCGTCACGGCTACGCCGTGACGAACGGGGGGACTCGCTGCCCCTGTAGGGGAAGTGCCCCGTAAGGGGCAAAGGGGTTAAACCCCTCTGTCACTCGCGTTGTTCGTGACATCTCCCCTAAGAGGGGCGACAAGAGAATAAGGTGACCCACACCCTGTCGCGATGCGACATCCCTCTCCCATGGAGAGGGTAAGAATGAGACGGCACAGAGCCTACCCCCTCTCTATGAGAAGGCAAAATAAATCAACTCTTGATTTCTTTCAGCTTTTCCACCATTTTGCGGAGCTTTTTCTTGCGGGGCGGGTCGAGCAGCTGCGAAAAACGCTCGTAAAAGGCATCGATCTGTTCGTTCGTCAGCGTCCCGTTCAGCTTCCCCTCTTCGGCTTTCTTGTAGATCTCGCGGATGATGTCGCTCTCGCTCTTCCCGTTGAGGGTGCCGAGCGCCTTCTCCGCTTCCTTCATGACATCGTCACTGCCGTCGAAATTTGCAAAATCTTTCATGGTTTCCTCTGTTCTCATCATATGCCCGTCACTTCTCCTTTGTGACGGGGCATACAATGCCGATATGGAAACCATGCTCCTGCTCTTTCTACTCATGATGAACGGCGACGAGCGGACGGGAGAGTCCCTCAAGAGCTTTCTCAAATTCTACAGGGAGAACAGAGACCTCATTTCGGCGCTGTCGGCTTCCCCGAAAGAGGAGCCGTCCCCGCCCGAACAAACAGAAAACCGACCCCGTGAAGAGGTCGGCGATCTTTCGGTCATCGAGGAATATCTCAAAAAATTCTCCGTTTAGAGCATGCCTAAAAACTCATCCGCCGAGGCAAAGAGGTCGGCTTTGACGGCATGGTCCCCTTCCGCCCGCAGTCCGACGCCGTGGATGGAATTCCCGTGGGGCCAGAAGATCTCGGCGACGGTCAGGCGGAGCGCTCTCCCGTCGGGAGCGACGAACGTGCTCTGCATGACCCCCTTCCCGTACGTCCTTGCGACCTCTTCCCCGTCCGACGTGCTCACGCGGAGATAGATGTCGTCCGAGGTGACCGTGCCGTAGTCGAGCATCGCGCCCATCAGCGCCTCGGAGGCGGAAGCGGTGTTCTCGTCGGCGAGGATACGGATGCGGGAATCGGAGGAAAAATATGCCGAAAAGTCGTTGCCCGTCGCCGCGTACACTTCCCCGTCTCCGTTGCGATAGCGGGCGGTGGCAACGATCGGGGACTTCCCCTCTGCATTTTTGAGGAGATGGGATGCGATCTCGCACAGCGTCGTCAGATATCCGCCGCCGTTCAAACGGAGGTCGATCACGAGATTTTTCCGACCCCGTTCCCTCATTTTTTGCAGACAGGTCTCAAATTCGTCCGCCGCATTCCCGTCAAACTCGGTCAGACGGATGTAGGCGGTGTCGGCGTCGAGGTGGGACAAGCCCTCTCCGACTTCTGTCAGGGTCAACTTGTCTTTCCCGCGGAAGCGGAAGCTCTTTTCGCTGTCCCGATATTCGCAGTAAGCTGCGGAGTAGGAAGCACGGGCGATCTGATAGGTTTTGACGTCATCCGAAGAGAACCCCGCCTCGAGGACGACGGAGTTCTTCCCCGTAAGGCTGTCAAAGAAGGTGTCCGCCTTCGCCGCCTGCATCGTTCCCCCGATGTCGCCGAAGCGGTAAATGGTCATGCCCGACTGCAGCCCCGCAAGTTCGGCGGGAGAATTAAACACGGTGCTGTAGATGCGGACGGCGTCTCCCTCATAGGTGAGAGAGACTCCGAAGCCGCTGTTCTGCCCCTTGCTCTCGCGGACGAGGGCGTCGTATTCGTCCTCATTGTAGTATCTGCAGAATTTGTCAAGCTCGAGGGACTCGAAGAGAGACTCATAGAGCGCCTCGTCGTCGACTTCCCGATAGTAGTTGTCCTTCACGCGCTCGAGGAGCCATGCGAGGTTCCTCGCCCGACTGTCCACCGAACTGACGCCGATAAACCATCCCGCCGTGATCCCCGCAAGCAGAAAGATGAGGGCAAACAGCACGGCGCTGACGCATTTGATGACTTTTTCGCGCTTTGCGGCAGCCTTTCCGCTTTCCTCATTCGTTTGTTCGGACATGGTATCGTCCTTTTTTTCGGGTTCGGACATGGTATCTCCTTTTTTATTCTTGAACGAGCTTTAACAGCACGGTGATGACGCGGAAGGTGACGGCATCGGGGAATTTTCGGATGTTCAGCCCCGTGAGGCGTTCGATCTTATCGAGACGGTAAGAGAGAGTGTTGCGGTGGATGAAGAGGGCGCGGCTCGTCTCCGAGAGGTTGAGGTCGCTCTCCAAAAAGACTTCCGCCGTGCCGAAGAGTTCCTCATCTTCGACGACTTCCGCCGTCCCCCCGATGCGGAACTGCCCGAGACAGTCCTTGATGCGCTCCTTGGGAATGTCGGAAAGCATCTGCACGAGCAGATATTCGCGGTAGGAATGCACTTCCCCCTTGTCTCCGAGCATGGCGCTCATGTGCATGGCGGCGACTGCCTGCGAATAGGAGACCGCCGCGTCGCCGAACGAGGGCATCTCACAACCGACGCCGATCCTCGCGCGAATTCCCGCCTCTTCATAGAGGGAACGGTTGAGAAATTGCCCGTATTCGAAGGGAGACTGCCCCTCTTCGCGGAATTTCAGGACGGCAATGCGCTCATCGTCCATGAAAAGGACACTGTCGTCCCCGTCGAGACAGCGCTCGATGTGCTCGTAGGCGTCCCGTTCCCGCCTGTCGGGAAGGACCACGGCGACAAAACAGGGCGCATCGGGGATGTTGTACTTCGCAAGATAGCGAAATGCCTGTACTTTTCCCCCTTCCCCGAGGAGAATGGACTTGAGCTGTCCCTTTTTGACGTTTGCGGGAAGAGCGGGCGTCTCCGAGAGAAGATAAGCGACGAGTTTTGCCTCGCGTTCGGCGTTTGCCCCGCTCCCCGAGAGCCACAATTCGACCTTGCCGCCGTTCCATTCCGCCGTAAATGCCGTCTCCTCGCCGCCGCGACGCTTGAGATAGGCGTTTGCGCCCGTCTTTTCGTAGATGTCGGCGAGGATCTCTTCCAATGCGTGAAAGTTTCCTTCCATCATTTCCCCCTCTGCGGAGACCTCTCTCCGCATGACGAGGTCATTATAGCACATCTGCCCGCAAATGGCAAGTCCTTTCTTTTTCGATAAAAAGCGGCGAAATCCATAAACTGTAGTTGACAGTCGTTGAAAGAGGTGTTATAATACCTATCGAACGAAGTAAAATGAGGGGTACATGTATGGAATATACCGATACGGACAGGGACGAAGCGGAGACTTCGGCGTCCGAAGAGGAATTGGAACCTGCCGTCGATCCCGAAACAGAATACGAGACCGAGGACGGAGAGGACGGATCGGAAGAGGAGTTCCTTGACGAGACTCCCGCTCCCGTCAAGGCGGGGAAATACCGTCTCTTTTCCCTCGTGCTCTTTGTGCTCACGGCGGGCGGACTCTTTTTGGGACTCATCGGGAATGTCGCAAGCCCGCTTCTCCCTTCCTATTACCTTGGGACCTCGGGGCTGAACAATTCCCTTCTCGGGTTCTTCCTGACCCGCATGAAGGAACTCTTCACGGGCGCTTCCGCCCTGTTCAGCGGCGGAGTCGGTCCTGTGCTGCGGCACACCGCCGCCCTTCTTGCCGCGCTCCTCGCCCTCGCCGCGGTGATCGTCTCCGCGGTATGTCTCATCGTCACGCTCGCCTCTCCCAAGCGGGCAAAAACGGCGACTGCCGTCGGCGGAGCGTTCTCCCTTCTCTCGTACACGCTGCTCCTCGTGTGGGCATACTGTGTCAAAAGTCTCTCCATGGAAGCATTCGGCGCCGACGCGATCGACGTTCCCGTCGCGATCGTCACGGGACTGCTCTTTGTCGTCCTGACGGTGTTCGCCATTCTCGAAAACGGCAAAAAGGGCGTCTTTGGCGCGGGCATCTACATCTTCCTGCTCGCGGCATGCTTTGCCTTCTTCTTCCCGAACTCCTTCACGGAGTCGGGTCTGCTTCTCCTCAAGACCTTCAAGGAGCACCCCATCTACAACCTTCTCTCCCTCGCGACGGCGGGAATGCTCGTCGTCTGCCTTGCGGTGTCGACGCTCGCGACGGCGGGGAAGCAGCGCGGCATCCTGCGGTGCATCCTCAACTCCGTCCTCTTTGTGCTCGCCCTGCTCCTCGCGGTGACGGGCTGCGGATTGGGCGGTGTGTGGAATGCGGCGTTCTTCAAGAACGGGTCCCTGCTCCCCTCTCTCATCCTTCTCATCGCTCCGCTCGGCGCATCGCTCCTCGGGCTTCTCTTGCTCCTTGTCAGCCGCAGAGAACGCGCAAGGGCGGCGCTTGCGGAATATGAAGAGGACGAGGAAGATACGGAGTACTACGGCGACGGGGAAGAGTCCGACGAGGAAAGCGATGAGGACAGCTATGAGGACAGCTCCTATGAGGACGAAGAAGAACATTCTTCCGAGATGAGCGATTTCGAGAGGGAAATGCTCGGGCTTACCCGTACGTCCGAAGAGGCGGAAGAGGAGAGCGACGAGACGCCGACCGCGCCGCGCTATCAGGCTCCCCCCGCCCAGCCGACCTACCGTCCCGTCACCGTCTATACCGATCCGAGCACGCAATACACCTACGACCCCTTCATCAACGAGCTGACGCCCGAGGAGAAGGACGAGTTCGGAGATCTCTTCATCGCCTGCAAGTCGGGGAAATTCGGAGACCTGCCCGTCTATCACATCGGCGGGGACAATGCGGAGTTCTTCGACAAGGTATGGATCCGCTACGGCATGTACGACATGTCCCAGAATCTCCGCGAAAAACTCTTTGCCTATCTCCGAAGATACAGGAGCAACCGCTGATAAAATTCTTTCAAGATCAAAACACCCCGAAAGTGACAGGCTTTCGGGGTGTTTTTTTTGAAGGAAGCCCCCTTGCGGGAGATCCCTCGGTCGCTGCGCTCCCTCGGGATGACGTGGTTGGGTACGTTCCGAGCGGCGCGGTTGGGTGCGGGCGGAGTGACGTTTGGCACGCTCGAAATGACGGAATGGGTACATTCCGAATGACGTGACGGCGGGTTATCGGAGCGTGATCTGAAGTCTCAAGGGGATCCCGACGTTTCCCGTATTGCTCTCGGGTTCGATGATGAGGTAGAACGTCCCCTTCGACTCGGGCGTCCATGCAAAGGATGCCGTCTCCGTCTCGCCGAGAAGATCCCGATAGCCGAACGTCTCCCCGTCCGTCTTGTAGAGATTGTAATGCCAGATGTCTCCCTCGGACGCGTTCCACGAGAGGGAAAGCGTTCCGTCCCGATAGGTGACCTCTGCCCCACTCGGTCTTGCGGGAGCGGCGGCGGGTTCGTACTGCCCGAATGTCGCGCCGACATCCCTCTTTTCCCAGCTTTGGAAGGTCGTCCCCTCGGAGATGTAGGGAATGGCTCCGCCCGTGCGGTCGACGAGGTCGTCGGGCGTCGTATCGATGCAGGAGAAGGACGAGAGGTCCTTCGCAAAGTATCTGTTGCCCGAAAAACGCGACCATATCGCTTGATTTCGGGTATCCGTCTTCTCGTCGATGATGCAGTTATAGTAGAAATCCTTCCCCTCGCCCGTGTAGACGACGCGGTTGTCGCGGAAGGTGTTGCCCTTCCATTGCTCTTCGCCGTTCGCCTTCCAGGCAAGGAACATGCTCTGCTTGATGTCCTCTCCCATGACGTTTTTCCCGTGCTGCGGCGCCGCCTTGATGAGGTTCCCCGCGACTTCGAGGTTGGAAAGAGCGAGCATGTCGGGGGAATTTTTGCGGATATACTCCCGCGACTTGACATTCTGCGGACCCCAAGGCACATAGTCGCTCACCGTGATCTGCCCGTATTGGTTGGTGCGGGTCAGGTTGTTTTCCACGCGGTTGTTGAGGATCTTGCCGTTCGCGTTTGCCATCGTGGCGATGCCGCATCCCTCGCAGTTGTAGGTGTTGTTATATTTGACGGTGATGTCCGTGCAGTTCCAGTCGATGTCGATGCCCATTGCATCGTAAGGCGTGCCCTGACGGTAGATGTCGTACACCTCATTGTACGCGATCTCGCCATCCCGCAGACAAATGGACATCATGCCGCCTTCCCCTTCCTGCGGCGGGTCGTCCCCGTCGTAGTCGCCGCACACATAGACGCCCGCATCGTGGATGAGGTTGCGGTTCATCGTGCACTCCGTCGCCGCGCCCGCGCTCACGCCGCAGCAGCCCATGTTGTATGCGATGTTGCGGTCGAGGTGGACGTCATAGAAGGTCGTGAACTTCATCTGCATCATGCGGTCGTTGAGGATCCAGCCGTGCACGCTGATCCCCGTTCTCCCGAGATCGTAGACGAGGTTGTCCGTGCACCAGACGCCCCGCATGATGTAGTCGTCGGACGGCGTGTCGTCATAGGAATCCTCAAACCCGTTGACCTTGATGCCCATTGTGTTGGAGAAGTAGGGTCTCTCGGGTTCCTCATAGCAGGTAGAATGGATGACATTGTTCACGATGTAGAGATTTTCGTAACGGTTTCCGTTCGCATGGTCGTACTCCGCAACGATCCCGCCGCCGCCTGCCTGCGTCGTCTTTCTCGAATGCCATTTGAGTTCGACCTCGAGGTCGCGCACGACGATGTTGGAACAGCGGACGAGCATGATGCCGCTCACGATGCCGACGGAGTCGCTCAAGTGGTGGATGTCCTGTTCGATCACGATACGCGGTCTCTCCTCGGCGTCGCCGTACGACGCTATGGTGATGGGGTTGTCCTCTTCGCCGTGGCAGTAGCGGATCTCGAGGTTGGTATCAAAGACGTCTCCCCGCTTGAGAAGGATCTGGTCGCCCGCGCGGAATTTCAGCTCGTCCCCTTCCGTCTTGTCCCGCGTGAACCAGCGGATCGCGTCGATGTTGTAGGGGTTGCCGATCGAGCCGTCGGCATGGTCGATATCCTTCCCGTCGGCGGAGACGTAATAGTTCTTCCCGCCGTGCGAGAGCGGATAGGCGGGCGCCTCGTCCTTCAGTTCCGCCGCCTCGAATGTGAAGGCTGTCACTTCCTCCTTCCCGCTTTCGCCGCAGGCGCAGAGCTGCACGCCCGCGAGGACGAGGACGGTCAGAACGGACAAGAATATCAAGGATCTCTTTTTCATGTCTTCTCCTTTTCCGAAAAGCGGTTCGGCATCCGCCAAACCGCCTGAAAAAGCTGACTTATGACTTCTTTTTGATCTCGATGTGCACTTCGTCGAGCTGTTTTTGCTCGACGGGCGAGGGCGCATTCATGAGAAGATCTCTCGCCTTGGCGTTCATCGGGAAGGCGATGACCTCGCGGATGTTCGTCGTATCGGCGATGAGCATGACCATTCTGTCTACCCCGGGAGCGACGCCCGCGTGCGGCGGTGCGCCGTATTCGAAGGCGTGGTAGAGCGCGGGGAATTTTGCGACGACTTCCTCTTTTCCGAGTCCCACGACGGAGAATGCCTTGAGCATGATCTCGGGGTCATGGTTCCTGACGGCGCCCGACGAAAGTTCCACGCCGTTGCAGACGATGTCATATTGATAGGCAAGGATCTTCAAGGGATCCTCTTCAAACGCCTTCATCCCGCCCTGCGGCATGGAGAAGGGATTGTGGCAGAATTCGAGCTGTCCGCTCTCCTCGCCGATCTCGTACATCGGGAAATCGACGATCCAACAAAAGCGGTAGACGTTCTTTTCGAGAAGGTCAAGCCCCGTGCCGAGCATCGTGCGGAGGATCCCCGCACGTTTTTGGACGTCCTGCAGCCTGCTCTCGGCGACAAGGGCGATAAATGCGTCTTTCTCGACCCCAAGTCTCGTTTTCCAAGCTTCAACGTCGGTGACGAACTTCGCAATGCCGCCCGCGGGAGCGCCGTTTTCGTCGAGCTTGAACCAGTACATCGCGCCGCCCTCGGTCTTGATCTTGAACTCCTCCGCGGTCTTGTCGATCCACTTGCGCGGGACGCTTGTCCCCGTCACGCAGATCGCCTTGACGTGTTTGAGCTGAAGCGGGTCGAAGCCGCAGTTCACGCACAGCTCCGTCACGTCCTTGACGAGGAGCGGATTGCGAAGGTCGGGCTTGTCCGTCCCGTAGTCCTCGAGCGCGGTCAGATAGGGAATGCGGCGGAAGGGCGGCTTGTCCGCTTCCCAGCCGCTGTACTTTGCGAATACGGGCGGGAGCACCTTCTCGAGCACGGCAAAGACGTCCTCCTGTTCGGCGAACGCCATCTCGATGTCGAGTTGGTAGAATTCCCCGGGCGAACGGTCCGCCCTCGCATCCTCGTCGCGGAAGCAGGGCGCGATCTGGAAATATTTGTCGAAGCCCGAGCACATCAGGAGCTGTTTATACTGCTGCGGCGCCTGCGGAAGGGCGTAAAATTCCCCCGCATAGAGACGGCTCGGGACGATGTAGTCCCTCGCACCCTCGGGAGAAGAACTCGTGAGGATGGGCGTCGAGATCTCTGTGAAGCCCTGCTCGATCATGAGACGGCGAAGATCGGCGATGATCTGTGCGCGGAGGACGATCTTGTCGCGCACGGCGGGGTTCCTCAAATCGAGGAAACGGTAGCGGAGACGGGCATCCTCGCCCGCCTCGGCGGAGCGGGAGATCTCGAAGGGAAGCGCCTGCGTCAGGCGTCTGCCGAGCACTTCCACCTTCTCGGGGACGATCTCGATGAGACCCGTGGGGAGCTTTTCGTTGGGGGAAGAGCGCAGGACGACGGTCCCCTCGACGGAGACGGTCGATTCGGTGGGAATGTCGCGGAGCTGCGAAAGGCAGGGTTCCGATTCGGCGACGACCTGCGTCGTTCCGTAGAAGTCGCGGAGGACCGCAAAGAGCAGTCCGCCCTTGTCGCGCTTGGAGTCGAGCCAGCCGGCAATTTTGACCTTCTTCCCGACGTCCTCCGCCCGAAGTTCGTTGCAGTTGTGGGTTCTGTAAGACATAGCGTTACCTTTCAGTGAGATTTTTCTCTTATTGTATGCCTAACTTGCGGAAAAGTCAAGTTTTTGGGGGAGATTTTTCGCCGCCCTTCCCCCATTTTGCTCCTTCCCCGCGGCGGGGCGAAAGTTTTCTCTTTTGACGATTGACAATTTCCTTTCCCCGTGATAAAATGAGGGCATGAAAAAGATTTTCAAAAAGTTTGCGGCGCTCTCCCTTGCCGCGGCAATGATCGGCGGGTGCTGCTGCCTTGCTTCTTGCGGCGACTCCTTCGATCCCCTCTATGACGAACTCGTTGCAAACGCCCAAACGGCGGAGACGGCTTGTCTGACCTTCGACGCCTCTTTCAATGTGCAGGACGACGGGGCGGGCGGAACGGGGTCCGCGGCGGCGCATGCCGTCCTCGACCTCGAAGGACTTCCCGCCGCCGATCTTCTCGCCGACATCTCTCTCGGCGGACAGGAAATGTATACCGTGGGCTTTCTCCGCGGCGACACCCTCTATGTGGACGGCGTGGAGACCCCGAGGACGTGGCAGACGGGATTGCATGACCTTGACGCGCTCGTGAACGCCTACAAGACCTCTCCCGATCTCGTTCTCACGCAGATGTCCGCCGAAGATCTCGGACTGACCGATCTGACGGGTCCGACGCAGGGACTTCCGCAGCAGCTCGCCTCTCTCCCCTTCATGACGAAACTTTCGGGGAATCTTCCCCTTCTCCTCGGCGCGATCGCCAAGAAAACGGACGGCGGATATGTCGTGGAATACGATCTCGTCGCGGGGCTTGAGGACGTCGTCGACAGCGTCTGCGATACGCTCGACAAGGTTGACAAGGACACCACCCTCTCCGATCTCCTCTTCAAGGGCTATCCCGACATCGTGCTGCGGACCCTCTTCCACGGCATCGAGGCGGATGAGTTCTTCGGCGCGATGAACGGCACGACCGTCATCCTGCCCGATTTTCTGCCCGAGACGGACGGCATGGATCTCTATGACTATCTGAAAAAACTCCTCTCTTCCGAGGAATTCTACTCTACCTTTCAGGAACAGTCCTTCGGCGCTCTGCCCGAGGGAAAGACGCTCGGCGGTCTCACGCTCGGCGACCTCGCCAAACTGGGCGGCGGCTCCGAAGAGGACATCGACGCCTCGCTCGGGGAACTCAAGGACATGCTCGCGCAAGTGAAGGAGAATGTCGTCGGCGTACTCCTCGGACTCCTTTCGGACGGGGTCGCGGGCGGGACGCTCGAGTCGGCGAAGGTCTCCCTTCTGTTTGACGGGGATAAGACGCCGAAGGGCATCGGGATCGAACTGGACGGTCTCGAACTGACGGTCACGCCGCTCCTCTCGTCCGAGACACAGACTTTCAAGGCGGACGGCAGCATCACGATCTCCTATGAGGACAGCGTCTCCGTTGCAGACATCCGCGGGGTCAGATACGCTTCGGACGAATATGAGACGGGCGTTCTCGCGGAGAGCGTGCAGGGACCGACGGAGATCCTGTATCCCCTTGACCTCGGTTTGAGCGCAGATCCAAACAGCTATCCCGTCTCGAGCGACGCTCCCTTTGAAGTGACGGTCACTTCAGGCAAGGACGGCATGACGTACAGCCTCGTCTCCGAAGAGGACAACGTTCATTTGGAATACACGATCCCGCTCTCCGCGATCGAGGAGCAGCTCGCTTCCCCCGCGACGCAAATCAAGACAGAGTACCGCGGTGCAGTCCACGACGGGCATGGGTACACGATCATGGTGCTGTTCGACTTTGAGGAAAGAGAGGACGGCTATCGGGTGGATATCAGTTATCGGACACTGCTCGACGATGCCCTTTCGGAGACGTCGTACGGCTACGGCTTCTTGCCGTCTGTTCTTCTTCCCTTCTCCCGTGTCGTGAAAACGCTTGCATAAGTGACCAAAAAGCGCCCTCGGGGCGCTTTTTTGATGCGGTGATTCACTTTGTAGAAGGTCAGGTCTCGCTGCCCCTTTTAGGGGAAGTCCCCGAGCTTGCGAGGGGAAAGGGGTTAAACCCCTCTGTCACTCGCGTTGCTCGTGACATCTCCCCTAAACCACCCCGCAAAAAGACAAAGTATTTTTGCGGGGACCCCGAGGGGCGACAAGAGAATGCGGTGACCCACACCCCTACCCCTCTCCCATGGAGAGGGTGGGATTGGACCCCCTCCGTGGGAGGGGCGGGGTTCCCCCGCCTAAGCCCAAGGCATCCAAAAAATATTGCGAAGCAAGATTTTTTGGAAAAGGAGCGACCTGCGTTTCAGGCGACGGATTTGCGTTCAAGCAAAGCCGCGCAAACTGCGCAGTGTCGCGACGCGGTACCCTACGGGAACCTTAATGTCATTGCATATAACGTATTCGGAGCGACCTAATTGATGAACAATGTAAGTTCGCTCGCGCGTATTTATTTTGCATAGCAAAAGAAATCGCGCGAAATTAAGAAATCGCGCGAAACCTCTCATCGTATTATAACCAGATTCTTTCTTGCGCGGGTGACGGCGGTGTAGAGCCATTGCCGCCCGTCGGAAAAGAGTCGGCTCTCGTCGAGGACGACGACGGTATCGTATTCCGACCCCTGTGCCTTGTGACAGGTGACGGCATAGGCAAATTCAAAGCGGGCGACCGTGTCCTCCCGCTTCACCTTCGCAGAGCGGAGCGCCGCGATATTGTTCTCATGCACGAGCCGCCCGTTCGCGAGCAGACACGCCTTCGCACCGTAGCCGTGATAGTATCTCCCCTCGGCGAAAATGCCAGCATCGAAGGGCAAATTGGGGACCTGTCTCTCCAAAAAGTCGGCTTGAAAGTCAAGCATGCCAAGCCCGTCCTCTCCTTCCCGCACATGGGAGCAGTTCCCGATGATGCCGTTGACGAGGTGGAAATTCCCCTCTTCGTCGAGCGGTTTGGACCAGTCGTTGAGGGTGCAGATTAGCTTTTCTCCCTCGACGGGAAGAAGCGCCTCTTCGGGAATGCCGCGGAGGGTCCTGATCTCGCGGTTGAGAAGACTCCGTGTCCTGTTCGTGCCGACGATGATCTGGTCTGCCTTCAGAAAGAGTTCTCTCCGTTGCTCTGCGGAGAGATAATTTTTGGGCACGACCGCCGCCGTCTCGCCGTATCTTCCGTAGGGAAGGAGCCTGCCCGCGCGGATCTGTTCGGACATCCGCACGATCGGGTCATCCTTTGCCTGCCGCACGATCTGTTTGAGGGTGATGACGGGCATTTCCATGAGCGAATTCGTGCCGTACACGGGCGGAAGCTGGGCGCTGTCGCCGCAGAAGAGGCACTTGACGCCGAAGGAGAGCAGGTCGCGCAGAAGATCGTCGGAGACCATCGAGGTCTCGTCCACGACGATGAGTTTGATCTCCTTGGGAAGGGAAGGACGCAGGACGAAACGCAAGAACCGTTCGGAGACGATCTCCCCGTCCTCGTTGATCTCGATGTCTTCCTCTCTCGTATAGATGAGGCTGTGGACGGTACTCGCGGGCGTCCCCCCGCGGATGAGCACGGACGCCGCCTTTCCCGTGGGCGCGACAAAGACGGCGCTTGCGCCCGCGACAAGCCCCATCTTCCGCACGATGTAGTCGACGAGGAAGGTCTTGCCCGTTCCCGCATACCCGCAGAGGACAAAGATCTGTGTATTCAGATGAAAGAACCATTCCTCGATGCGTTCCGCGGCTTCCGCCTGATCGTCCGTCAAAACGGGAATGGCAGCGACGTCCTGTTTCATGTCCTTCATTGTAGCATACTTGCCCGAAAAAAGCAAACATTCGTTCTATAAAAATCAAAAATTTCCCGCCGTCCTTCTCCCAAAGGCGCAAAGTCCAAAAAAATCCCCGCCGAAGGGTGGCTTCCATAGGGATTTTATGAATAAGCGGTTTGGCGGTTTGTCAAACCGCTTATTCTATTGTTCCTGTTACGCCGCGACTTCTTCCGCAAAGTCGGGGATGATTCCAACGCAGTTGTAGATGATTTCCACCTCCTGCGTCCGCCTGCCGCCGTCAATCTTTTCTTTCTCATGTACGATGACCTTTTCTATAAAGTCCCGCACGATTTCGGGCGTAAGTTCGTTGATCTCTGTGTACTTGCGAATAAGCCTCATAAAGCGATTTACGTTGTCGGACTGTTCCTTTGCCTTCATTAAGATTTCCTGCAATTCTCGGATCCGTGCGTTCAGCGTTTTCTGCTCTTCTTCGTATTCCTGTGATAGCTTGCGGAAGCGTTCGTCGGAGAGGTTGCCGTTCACCTTATCCTCATAGAGGTTTCGGATGATACGGTCAAGAGCCTGTACGCGCCGTTCGGCGTTCTCTTTCTCCTGCGCGGATGC
>CANQUD010000042.1 GCA_947626935.1 uncultured Clostridia bacterium
AATGCGGGTCTCTACCCGCATGAGACAGGTGGCACGGCGAAGCCGTGACGAATGGGGGGGACATTCCTCAATCCTTGCGCGGAGCAAAACCACGCTTTTGCGGAGCGCACCCCATTTGCCACACTACCGTAGGCTTAATGTCATTGCATATAACGTATTCGGAGTGACCTAATTGATGAACAACGTTACATCGCTCGCGCGTATTTATTTTGCGCAGCAAAAGAAATCGTTCGAAATTCACTCCTCTATATCAAACACAGAGAGCTGTTTTTTGACCGATTCGGGCATCTTCATTCCCATGTGTTCATAGCCGCCCTTGAGGCAGATCCTGCCCCGCGGCGTGCGGGCGATGAAGCCGAGCTGGATGAGGTAGGGTTCGTACACGTCCAAGATCGTGTTGACATCCTCGTTGATGGTCGCGGCGAGGGTGTCAAGCCCCGCGGGACCGCCGTTGAATTTCTCGATGAGCGCTCTCAAGAGATTTCTGTCCGTCTCGTCCAGTCCGAGACCGTCTATTTCCATCTTGAGAAGGGCCCTGTCGGCGTCCTCTTTCGTGATCGCCGTACTGCCGCGCACGGCGGAGAAGTCGCGCACCCGCTTTAAGAGCCTGTTGGCAATGCGCGGTGTCCCGCGGCTGCGGCGGGCGATCTCATAGCTTCCCCCCTCTTCCACGGAAATGCCGAGCGTCCTCGCCGAACGGGTGACGATCTTCTGAAGCTCCTCGGGCATGTACATGTCGAGACGGCAGATGATGCCGAACCGATCGCGCAGAGGGCTTGAGAGCATGCCCGCACGCGTCGTCGCCCCGATGAGGGTAAACCGCTTGAGGGGAAGACGGATATTCCGCGCCATCGGACCCTTTCCCACGATGATGTCGAGGGCAAAATCTTCCATCGCGGAATAGAGAGTCTCCTCGACGTTGCGGTTGAGGCGGTGGATCTCGTCGATGAAGAGGACGTCTCCCTCATTGAGGTTGGAAAGAATGGCGGCGAGGTCCCCCTGCCGTTCGATGGCGGGTCCCGAAGTCAGCTTGATCTGCGTGCCCATCGTATTGGCGATGATGTGCGCGAGCGTCGTTTTCCCCAGCCCCGGGGGACCGTAGAGGAGAACGTGGTCGAGCGCTTCCCCCCGCTGTTTTGCGGCAGCCATGTAGACTTTGAGGTTTTCCTTCACCTTGTCCTGCCCGACATAGTCCTCGAGCGTCTTGGGACGAAGGACGTTCTCTTCCACATCGTATTCGCTTCTTTCTCCCGAAAGCAGCCTCTCGTCTGCGTATTCTTCGTCAAACATATGCGTTTTCTCCGTAAATGTGAATTGGGTTCGCCCTCATCCCGCCAAAATCAGATGCCGCGGAGAGCGAGGGCGAGCACTTCTTCCACGGTCCGGGCGCCGTTCGCCTTTGCCCGCTCGACGGCACGGGCGCTCTCCTGCCGCGTGAAGCCCATTCCCATGAGCGCCGTGACGGCGTCCTCGTCCTCCGCTCTCGCGGGGGCGGAGACTCTGCCGCCGACGAGGTCCGCGCCGAGCAGTTCATCCGCGGAGATCTTGCCGTGCAGCTCCAGAATGATGCGGTCTGCCGTCTTTTTGCCCAGTCCCTTCACCGCGGAGAGCCGCTTCGCATCGGCGCCCGCGATCGCCTCGGAGACCTCGGAGGGACGCATGGACGAGAGGACGCTCATCGCAAGTTTTGCGCCGACGCCTTGCACGGACGTCAGCTTCAGAAAGAGCGCCTTCTCCTGCGGGTCGGCAAAGCCGAAGAGAGTGATGTCGTCCTCGGAGACCTTGAGGTAGGTATAAACTTCCCCCTCTTCCCCCTTTCTGACGCCCGAGAGAATGGAGAACGCCGCTCCCGAGCAGACGATCTCGTACCCGACGCCGTTCACTTCCATGAGCACGGATTCGGGATCGAGAGATTTGATCGTACCCTTCAGATAACCTATCATGAGAAACTCCTTATTTTCAACCGCTCTGCCGCAAGATCATTTCACGCCGAAGAGAGAGGCGAACCTGCTCGTGAACGCATGGCAGAGCGCGACGGCGAGCGCATCGGCGGCATCGTCGGGACGCGGGATGGACTTTAAGCGGAGATGGGAAGCGACGACGCGCTGCATCTGTCCCTTGTCCGCCGCCCCGTAGCCCGTGAGCGCCTGTTTGATCTGGTTTGGGGTGTATTCGAAGATCTTGCCGCACCGCTTGTTACAGGTCAAAAGCATGACCCCCCGCGCATGGGCGACGGCGATCCCCGTCGTGATGTTTTTGGAGAAGAACAGCTCTTCCATCGCCGCCTCTTGCGGCTTGTATTCGTCGAAGATCGCCTGAAGCCGTTCCTCGAGGATGCACAGCCGCACGGGAAACGCCTCGCTCGTCGGCGTCTTGACGACGCCGTAGCCGACACATCTGCAATTTCCCCGCACGTCCTTTTCGATGACGCCGTAGCCCATCGTGCCGAACCCGGGGTCCAGCCCCAAAATGATCATAGGTTTATTTTACAGGAAAACGGCGGATATGTCAAGAAATCAACCTCTGATTTTGTCACTGCGCTTGCTTTTTTCCGCAAAAAGGAGTACGATAGAAGGGCTATGGGAACGATCGAAGAAAACGTAAAAGAGATCTTGTCCGAACTTGAAACGGGCAACGGCTTCGGCGAAGAGATCTCCCTCGTCGCCGCGACCAAGACGAGGACGCCCGACGAAGTCGCCCGCGCGATCGCCGCGGGCGTGAAGATGGTCGGCGAAAACAAAGTACAGGAATTCCGCGAGAAATTCGACGCTTCCGCGGGAGCGGAGCGGCACTTCATCGGGAATCTTCAGACGAACAAGGCGAAGTACCTCGTCGGAAGGTGCGAACTCATCCACTCCGTCGGCAGTCTGCACCTTGCGGAGGAAATTTCCCGCCTCGCGGCACAGAGAAACACCGTGCAGAATATCCTGATAGAGATCAATTTGGGGGAAGCGAGCAAGGGCGGCGTTCCCCTCGAAGAGGCGGACGGCGCCTATCGGACGATCTCCGCGCTCGGCGGGATCGAGGTCAAGGGCTTCATGGCGATGCTCCCCGAACACGGGGAACTCCCTCTCCTCTCCGACCTCTGCAAGAGGATGCGGCAGCTCTTCGTGAACTACCGCGAGAGGGACGAAAAGATCGTCTATCTCTCCATGGGCATGAGCGGAGACTGGCGGCTGTGCGCCGAACACGGCTCCAACATGATCCGTCTCGGCTCTTCCCTCTTCGGTCCCCGTCCCGCCGTGCGGAAACCTGCCCCCGTCACCGAATAACTGCCCCCTTTCCCGTCAATAACACCTGTAAAGGAGAGACTATGCCTGCGGGGATCACCCACGAACTCATCGCAAAGAGCGCGGCAGCGCTCCTCAAAAGAGAGGACAGATCGGCGATCTCCTATCCCGCGTACTTCTATTTGGGAGCGCAGGGACCCGATCTGTACTTCTTCTACAAACCCCTCGAGATGAAGAGAAACTGGGGGAAAGTCATCCACCGCGGCACGGTCTACCGCTGGTTCGCGTCCCTGCTTTCCGCCCTCTCTTCCCGCACGGGCGAGGAGAGAAAGATGTGCCTCTCCTATGCCTTGGGGTTTTGCACCCATCTCGAATCGGACGCCGCCTTTCACCCCTTTGTCTATCGCTATCTCGCCGAAAACGGGCTGAAAAAGAAGGTCCACCAGCGCATCGAGAATGACTGGGACGTCTACTTCGCCGCGACGCTCGAGGAGACAGATGTGCGCGGGTACAAGTGGCACTTCGATCTCAAACAAATCGCCCGCGAGGGCGTTCTGTACGCCTACTTGCGCGACGCCGCAGATGTTTTCGGCAAAAAAATAAAGAAGGGCGCGTTCAGGCGCTGCCTTCTGCTCTTCCGTTGGTACTGCCTGCACTTCCACAGGAAGCATTTCCGCTATCTTTTGCCCTTCCTGCCGCAGCTCTATCCCCGTCCCGTTCCCGATCCCGAAGTCCTCGAGGGGAGACAGTTCTCCGCCTTTTCGGGGGCAGAAAACGCCGATGCGCTCTTTCTTCTCACCGCCGAGAGGGCGGCGCGGCGCATGGAAGAGTTCTTGCGTGCTGACAGAGGCGCTCCCCTGCCCGACACCTTCTCGCGCCATCTTCTGACGGGAGAATTTCTTCCGCCCGATCAGGACTCCCCGCGGCGGGAATAGACGCAGCCGCAGTAATTCTGGCGGTACAGATGATACTGTTTGGACAGTTCGACGGAACGGAGATACCCGTTCCGTTTTTTGAAGTCGGAAGGCAGGAACTTAACCCCGTACTTTTCGGCGAGCGCAAAGCCGATCGTGTTCAGCGCCTCGCTGTCCTTGAGCGGGGAGACGGTCAGCGTCGTGCCGAAAAAGTCATACCCCTCCGCCTTTGCCCGCTCCGCCGTGCGCTCGAGACGGAGAAGATAGCACCGCTTGCAGCGGGCGCCGCCCTCGGGTTCGTCCTCATATCCCGCGGCGATCCTGCGGAAGGCTTCGGGATCATAGTCGCAGTCGAGAAAGTCGGCAAGCCCCGTCTCGCGCAGGAGACGGATCTGCTCGCTCTTGCGGCGAAGATATTCTTCCTCGCTGTCGAGGTTGGGGTTATAGTAAAAGACGGTCGTCCTGAAAACAGAGGCGACCTGCGTCAGACAGTAGCTCGAACAGGGCGCACAGCAACTGTGGAGAAGCAGCCGCTTCCCCGCGCTTTCGCCCATGATGCCGAGCATCTCTTTGTCGTAATTTCTCCTGTTCATCGGGAAGGGACTTAATTCTCGTCTCCGTCCGCGCCGTCCAGCTCCGCCGCCTCGTCCGCATCCTCAAAATCCTCATACAGGTTGCAGAATTCGGCAAAAACTTCGTCCAAGAGGGCGTCGTCGTCGATGGTCTCGAGCTGCTCGTCGTCCTCGCCGCCGACCAGATGATAGATGACGATCTCTTCCCCCTCTTCGTCCTCGGTCTCGTCGTTCTCGCCGACCTCTTCCGCCTCTTCCGCGGGCGTCAGGGCGATGTACCATTCTCCCTTGTACTCAAACGTGAGAAGGTGCTCGAAGGAGAGTGTTTTCCCCTCTTCGTCCACGAGTTCCACGATGTTGTCGTCGTCGTAATTGTTTGCTTCTTCTTTCATGGTTTCACCTCTTTTCAGTTCCTCAAGATATCGTTCGAGAATGTAAGCCGCCGCAAGGGAGTCTACATTCTTCTTTTTTTTGTCGCGCTTTGCGCTGATCCCCATCTGCACGAGGTCCCCCCGCGCCTGCAGGGTGGAGAAGCGTTCGTCCTCGAGAAAAACGGGAAGGTCTGTCTGTTCCCGCAGCGCGTCGAGAAAGCGGCGGGTCTTCTTGGTCTGGTCGCTCTCGGTGCCGTCGGCGTTGAGAGGAAGTCCGCAGACGATGCGCTCCGCCCCGTGCGCCTCGGCGATCTTTGCGATCTCTTCCACGTCTTTTCGGAAGTCCCCCGTGCGGAAATAGGTATCGGACGGCATGGCGTATTCCCCGAACGGGTCGGAGACGGCGACGCCGATGCGTCTGTCCCCGATGTCGAACGCAACGATCTGTTTCATGGAACTATTGTAGCACACATTTGCACGTTCGTCAATCAAAACGAGGCAGTTGAACGGAGCAGGGCATGACCATCCCCCCCTTGCTGCCCCTTTTAGGGGAAGCAAGAGAATGCGGAATGGCGTTATCCCCCCATTCGTCACGGCTTCGCCGTGCCACCTTCCCCCCGTAGGGGGTAAGGTCTCGGCACAGAGCCTACCCCTTCGGGGGGGAGGCTCCCGCGTAGCGGGTGGTGGGGGGGACATTCTAAAATTGTTTGCCATAGGCGGAATTCACTTCCGCCGTGGGCGACCCCATTTGCCACACTACCGTAGGCTTAATGTCAATACATATAACGTATTCGGGGTGACTTAATTGATGCACAACGTTACATCGCTCGCGCGTATTTTGTTTTGAAGGACACCCCTTCCGCCCCCTTCGGGGGCACCCACCCCTCAAGGGGTGGGCAAGGGGTGGACGGAAAAACAAAATCGTTCGAAAAAAATTAACAGCGCCGAAGCGCTGTTTCGGGATTTACTTTTTGCCCTTTTTTTCGGGCGTTTCCTCTTGGGGTTTCTCGTTGCCCTTGAGTTTTTCGTCCATCATCTCGTCGAATTTCTGCATCATGTCGGCTTGGCTCTTCTTCACGAGACAGCGGACCTTGTAGCTGTTCGCCACAAGGAGAGCGCCGCCGACCATGCCGAGCGCAAGCCCCAGACAGAATAACTTTTCCATGGTTTCCTCCCTACAGACAGTTTGTGAGAGGACACGGCGGTTATTCTTCCAATTCGCTGCGCAATTTTTCCAATTCCGCCTTGAGCCGTTCGTTTTCCCGCCTCAGATCGATGGCGAGCCGCGCATAGAGGGCGTCGATCTCCCGCTCGAGTTTGCGCTGCAGAAAGGTCTTTTCCTCGGGCATGCCCGCTTCCCGTGCCGCCCGTTCCACCCGTTCGGGCTGCTTTTTCAGGAGATTCCTGTACTTGTTCTGCATGCGGAGCATGCGTTTTTCGTCCCCGCCGCAGACGTTCATGATGGCTTTCCGCACAGAATACCCCTTCTTACGCTCGGCGAGAATGGCTCTCAACATTTCATCCGTCTCTTCCTCAGTGAAGGGCTTGATCTCCCCCGCGGAGAGGTTCTTGCCCTCGAGGATCCGCCTGACCCTGCCGTCCTCTTGCTTTTTGAGGAAGGCATAGTAGTAGTTGCGGACGCTCCCCTTCGCCCTGCTGTGCTCCTTTCCGTACGTCTCAAAGAGATAGGAGAGGGTCTTTCCCGCATTTTTGCCCGAATAGATGTACTCGATGAGTCCCGTCGCTTCCTCTTCGGTGTAGCCGTTGATCTTGTTCATGTTATCACCTCGGGGAGATTGTTGACATAATTTTGTCCCGCTATACATCTAATATCAATATGCAGGTGATTTTTTTGGCGGAAAAGCCGTGTGCGCTGACGGTGAACGGGGCATATTTCGGCATGGTGGACGGATTTGAGAAGCGGGCGGAGCTGGACGTGAAGGACGGGCTGTTCTGCGAATTTCTGCCGCCCGATCATCTTCCCGTCCGCTTTCGGTTCGACGAGGACTTCTTGCTTTCCCCGCCGCCGCAGGTCGATCTCTACTTCTTCAAGGGCGGCGTTGCGGTCTGTTGCCGCGACTTCGTGAAGAGCGATCCGACCCTCTCCGTCCTCTGGCAGGAGAAGCTCGGCGGGACCCTTCTGACCCTCTGCATGCAGGGAAGATTGCAGCTCAATCTCGAGAACGAAACGGGATTTCACATCATTCCCCTTCCCGAGGAGCTGGAAAGCTGCAAGCCCTTCCTCTCGGGGGAAGAGATCGTCCTCGAGGGAGACGGGTGCTTCGCCGTCCTCTCCCGCGCGGGAAAGCTCCTGCTCCTCACCGAGGGGACCCTTCTCGAACGGGGAGAGACGCTCAAGGCGGAGATCCCCTTCGCGGACAGCATGGGACACACAGCCGTCATCGAACGGCGGGACGGAAAACTCCTCTCCTGCGTCATCAGGAGCCGTTTCGGACCGACGGAGCGGACCTTTGCGCTCGCCTTCTTCGAGAGCGTGCTGATCGGCGCGGACGTCTCCCCCTTCCTCACGGAAACGCTCATGAAGAAGGCAGGTTCGCTGAAAAAATTTTTGGGGAAGTATACGTCCGTCACGCTGACCGACGACCCGACGCTCACGGGACTCGTCTATGAGCGCAAGCCGCACGTCTTTGACGTCCGATACTTCCGCGTCACCCTCGACGGCGGCAAGATCTCCAACATCATAGAAGAATAAAAGCGCCCGTCCCCTTTTTTTGGGGGCGGGCAATCAAAAAGGGAGCCGCTCGGCTCCCCTTTCCGATCAATATTTCGTGACTTTTACGGACTTGATGATGATGGGTTCCACGGGGACGTTGAATGTCGCCGTCTTGCCGCTCTTCCGTACGTTCTCGAACACGGAAGCGATGTCCGCAAAGACGTCCACCGTGCCGAGATGGTCGAGCGTGTCGAGGTGGACCTGCTCTTCCCGCGTGAAAGTGTTCTCCCGCTCCTCGGTGTTCTCATCGTCGGTAAGGTCGGCGGTGTACGCGTCGATCGCGTCGAGAAGGGGCTGGAACTGCCCTTCGTAGTCCTTCGTCTTGCCGAACACGGCATACTTTGCGTCATTGGTCGTGCTCGACGTGCCGCGGTAGGTGTAGAAGAGAGACGTTGCGCTGTTCTTCGCGTAAGGGATCTCCTGTTCCGCGGAACCGTCGTTGTTGTCTCCCTTGTCGTTGCGCTCCACCGTCACTTCGATCCCGCTTGCGGAGTCCGTTTTCTCGGTGTAGTACATGACGAGCGCACCCTTGGAGTGGGTATTCACGCGGCGGTTGTTCTCATTCTCGACGCCGTTGTCGGTGAATTCGCCGTAGACGGTGTAGAGCGGGATCTTATCGCCCTCGTACATATAGTAGACGCTCTGCGTGAACTCGTTGCCCGCCTTCTCCAGCTCTCTGACGACGCTGAAGTAGTCCTTCTCGGTCAGCTCGTTGCTGTCGTTGTAGTACCAACCGCCGCCGTAGAGCGCGGTCGACGTATAGTCGTGGATGCAGGTCCCGTCATAGTAGCCCGCATCGGCAAGCTCGATGAAATGCTGGACCGTCTTGGGCGCGTCCGAACGGGAGAGCGTGTATTCCACTTTGTATTCGGTGCCGTTGAATGCGTAGGTGACGGTGACCTCGGGTTCGCTGCTCGTGCAGCCCGCAAACATGGCGATCGCCCCCGCGGAGATGACTGCGGCGGACGCGAACGATAAGAAGCGGCGTAATGTCTTTTTCATGGATGACCTCCTCAAAAGGATACAGTTTTATTTTACCCGTTCTTTTCCGATACGTCAAGCGCTTTCGGTGATTTCGGTGTGAAAAATTATCTTTCTCATGAAAAAACCGACCCGAAGGTCGGCTTTTTTCTGTTTTTGATCCAAACTTATTTGGATGCGACGACGACTTCCGCGCCGAAAGGAATGCAGGCGAGCTTCGCAAATTTGAAGGACTGCAGACCGAAGGGGATCCCGATGATGGTGATGCACCATACAAGACCGAGGAAGAGGTAGGAGATCGCAAGCGCGAAACCGCCGAGAATGAACCAAAGGATGTTCATGATGGCGTGCTTGCCGAAATTCGTGTTGATCGTTCTACCCATGGGCCAAAGGGCGAGCTTCGCAAATTTGAAGCACTGCAGACCAAAGGGGATGCCGATGATGGTGATGCACCAGAACAGACCGAGGAAGAACCACATGATGGCTGTCTCAATTCCGCCGAGGATGAACCACAAAATGTTGCCGATTGTTTTCATACCGTCTCCTTTTTTGTCGGCTTTTGCCGAAGATTGTAAGTTTATTATAACATCCATCTGGCATACTGTCAAGACATTCCGCTATTTTTTGCCATGAAATATTTTCCAAACAAAAAAAATCCCCTCTTTTGAGGGGAAATTCGTTTAGAAAGATTACTTGAGTTCCGCGGTCGCGCCTGCTTCCTTGAGTTTTGCAAGGGCGGCTTCTGCGTCTGCCTTGGGCATCGCTTCCTTGATGGTGCCGAGGCTCTCGACAGCCTTCTTCGCTTCCGCAAGACCGAGACCGGTCAGTTCGCGGACGACCTTGATGACGCCGATCTTGTTCGCGCCGAAATCCTTGAGCACGAGATCGAACTCCGTCTTTTCCTCTTCGGCGGGAGCGGCTTCCGCAGAAGCGCCTGCGCCTGCGACTGCAACGGGAGCAGCGGCGGAAACGCCGAACTCCTCTTCGAGCGCCTTGACAAGCTCGTTCAGCTCGACAACGCTCATCGCCTTCACTTCTTCGATCAATTTTTGAACGTCCATTTTTTTCATCTCCTGATAATTTTAAGATTTTTGGTCCGCGATCGCCTTCAATACGTAGGCAAAATTCGCAATGGGCGCCTGCAAGCACCCGAGCATCTTGGCAATGAGCACCTCTCTCGAGGGAATTGCCGCCAGTTTCTTCACGCCCTCGGCATCCAAGTACGCACCGTTGACGTATGCGCTCTTGGGAACGAGTTTGTCTGCGAGCGCGGGGTTCTCCTTTGCCGCCTTGGCGAGAATGGAGCAGCCGCTCGTCTCGTCGGGGCAGAACACGAACGCCGACGCGCCGTTGAGATCGTCATGGAAGCTGTCTACGCCGAGTTCCTCGAATGCCTTGCGGACCAAGGTGTTCTTGTACACCTTGTATTCGCAAGAGGCAGCCTGAAACTTTCTGCGCAGATCCGTCGATTCCGCAACGGTCACGCGCTCGTAATGCACGAGGACGACGGACTTGCTTGCGTTGATCTTTTCTTTGATCTCTTCGACGACGACCTTCTTCGCCTCAAAGTTTTCCGACATACTTACCTCCTGTCCGAATGAAATAAAGCTCCGTACGCAGACAGGTACGGAGCGGTTCTTAAATCTGGTTTAAGAAGTGTACCTCGACGGGATATTGAGCGGATCTCTCCGCACCCGTTGTCTGCGGTATCGATCGGCGGGTCTCCCCGCGTGATCTCTTATTATTTTACTGTCTTTTTTGAAAGAAGTCAAGCGATTTTGCCCTCTTTCCGCGGATCCTTTCCGGATCACATTTTGCTGTAGCTGACCTTGACGCCGGGGCCCATCGTGCTCGCGATCGTCACGGACTTGATGTACTGCCCCTTCGCTGCGGCGGGCTTCGCCTTGATGATCGCGTCCATGAGGGCGCTGAGATTCTCGACGAGCTTCTCTTTGCCGAAGCTCTTCTTCCCGATCGGGCAGTGGATGATCGCGGTCTTGTCGAGACGGTACTCGACTTTACCTGCTTTCACTTCCTGCACGGCTTTGGCGACGTCCATCGTGACGGTGCCCGACTTGGGGTTGGGCATGAGTCCTTTGGGACCGAGCAATCGACCGATCCTACCGACGACGCCCATCATGTCAGGCGTGGTGATCATCGTGTCGAATCCGAACCAGTTCTCCGTCTGGATCTTCTGGACCATCTCTTCCGCACCGACGAAATCGGCGCCCGCTGCCTGTGCCGCATCCGCTCTCTCGCCCTTGGCGATGACGAGGACGCGCTTCGTCTTGCCCGTTCCGTTGGGGAGAACGATGACGCCGCGGACCTGCTGGTCTGCCTGTCTCGGGTCGACGCCGAGACGGACGTGGAGTTCGATGGTCTCGTCGAATTTCGCCTTCGCATTGTTGAGGACGATCTCCGCCGCTTCGTTCGCTTCATACACCTTCGTCTTGTCGTAGGACTTCAGGCTCTCTGCATATTTCTTACCGTATTTCATGCTTCGCTCCCCCTTACTCCTCGACGGTGACGCCCATGCTGCGGGCGGTGCCCTTGATCATGCTCATCGCGCTCTCGAGAGAGGTGCAGTTGAGGTCGGGCATCTTCGTCTTTGCGATCTCTTCCACCTGTGCCTTGGTGAGCTTGCCCACCTTGGTCTTGTTGGGAGTCGAGGACGCCGTTTCAAGCCCTAACGCCTTCTTGATGAGGACGGGTGCGGGCGGCGTCTTGAGGACGAACGTGAAAGAACGGTCCTGATAGATGGTCATGACAACGGGGATGATGAGTCCCTCTTGTCCTGCCGTCTTTGCGTTGAATTCCTTCGTGAACCCGGGGATGTTGACGCCGTGGGGACCCAGTGTAGAGCCTACAGGGGGACCGGGGGTCGCTTTCCCGGCGGGCAGTTGCAGTTTGACGACTGCAGTTACCTTTTTTGCCATAAAACGTTTCTCCTATCTGTGGTATTCGCGTCGGCATGAAAGATTTACCGACTTCCACTTCGTAACAATGTGATGCGCTTGGCGCCCCCAGACCTTACCCCTTCGGGGGGGAAGGTCGAAGTAGAGCCTACCCCTTCGGGGGTGGAGCGGCGCAATTCTGCTCAACAGCCCAGTGGGCTGTGAGCTACGCCGCGACAGGAGCGCTGGCAGGCGCGACGGGCTTTGCGGCGGTCCCTGCCGCCCAAAGAGGCTCCCGCGTAGCGGGTGGTGGGGGGGATCATGCCCTCTACGTTCCCCCATTCGTCACGGCTGCGCCGTGCCACCTTCCCCCCGTGGGGGGTCAGGTCGGGGGAGCCAAGAAAAGAGCCTTCTTACTCCTCTTCGTCGCGGACGATCTCGACGGCGTTCTCGGAGATCTTCTGCATCTGAATGTACTCCACTTCGACTTCCTGCTTCCTGCCGAACATCGTAATGGCGACCTTCGCGCGCTGCGTCTCGTCGTTGAGTTCGTTGAGAACACCGATGAATCCCTCGAGAGGACCGCTGTCGATCGAGACTCTGTCGCCTACCTTGAAGTCGGCGTCCTGCACGTAGTCCTCGAGGTGCATCTTGCGGATCTCGTCCTCTTTCATGGGAATGGGACGCCCCTGCGGTCCGCAGAAGCCCGTCACTCCCCTCGTGTTCGTGACGAGATACCAGATCTGGTTCGTGTAGATCATCTTGATAAAGACATAGCAAGGCAGGAGCTTGCGCTCGACGACCTTTTTCTTGCCGTTCGCCTTCTCTTCGATGGTCTGCTCCGTGGGGATCTTCACGTCGGTGATCATGTCCCCCAGATTGTTATTTTCGATGAGCCGCAAAAGGCTCTCCTTCACCATTGCTTCGTATCCCGAATAGGTGTGAAGGATGTACCACTTAGGCTCGGTATCGACTGCCATGTATCAAGTCCCCCATTTGGTCATGAGTCCCAAAAGTTCGGTGAAGCCGACGTTCACGCAGGTGACGAGGACCGTGAAGATGAGAACGACGACGAGGACGACGCCCGTAGCCTTGAGCGCCTTGCCGAAGGAAGGCCAAGTGACGTTTTTCAGTTCGGAAAAGGTCTCCTTGAGCTTTCTGCCCATGCGGACAAAGATGTTAGGCTTCTTGTTCTTATCCTTTTTGGCGGGCTTATTGGGCTTTTCCGCGGATTGATTCTTCGCCATACTATACCTCCGTGCGCCGATTACTTGGATTCCTTGTGGACCGTGTGCTTTTTGCAGACGGGACAGTACTTTTTGAGTTCGAGGCGGTCGGGATCGTTGCGCTTATTCTTGAAGCTGTCGTAGTTGCGGTTCTTGCATTCCGTACATTCGAACGTGATCTTCGCTCTCGTTGATTTAACAGCCATTTTGTGTGAACTCCATACAAAAAAATTACACCCACTTCGGTGCGTAACATCAGTCTAACACAAAGGAATAGGCTTGTCAATCGATTTTGAATCAAAAATGAAAAATTCAAGAGGAAAAGTTGCGGGGAAGAAGAGCTGCGGTGACCTACTCCCCTTGGCACCCCTCGGGGTCACTTTATCCTCTTGTCGCCCCTCACAGGGGAGATGTCGAGGCGAAGCCGAGACAGAGGGGTTTAACCCCTTTCCCCTCGCAAGCTCGGGGACTTCCCCTAAAAGGGGCAGCGAGAGGAAAATGCGGTGACGCAGAGTCCCCCTTGGCACCCCTCGGGGTCACTTTATCCTCTTGTCGCCCCTCACAGGGGAGATGTCGAGGCGAAGCCGAGACAGAGGGGTTTAACCCCTTTCCCCTCGCAAGCTCG
>CANQUD010000043.1 GCA_947626935.1 uncultured Clostridia bacterium
GAAGGCAGACAACGGCTGATAGATACGTTTGTGAACGCAATTTACCTCTACGACGATTATGCTCTCATCACCTGCAATTACAAGGACGGAACAATTCGGATTTCGTTAGAGGAAATCGAGCGTTCGGATTTGTTATCAAATGGTGTACCACAAGCGCCCTGCACCATGTTTGGTGCAGGGCGCTTGTTATGCCGACGAGGAGGGGGTTTGCTCTCGCTGCCCCTGTAGGGGAAGTGGCGAACGCAGTGAGCCAAAGGGGTTAAACCCCTCTGTCTCGGCTGCGCCTCGACATCTCCCCTGTGAGGGGCGACAAGAGAAAGCGGTGACCCACTCCCCTACCCCTCTCCCATGGAGAGGGTAAATCTCGCTGCCCCTGTAGGGTCGCAAAACGCAATTCTTGCGCATCAGCACGGTGTGCTGTGCGCTGCGTTTTGCGGTGAGTGAGCGCATTATCCCGCGCGAACGGTGACCGAGGACGGGTCTCTACCCGTCCGAGACAGTGGCGAACGCAGTGAGCCAAAGGGGTTAAACCCCTCTGTCTCGGCTGCGCCTCGACATCTCCCCTGTGAGGGGCGACAAGAGAAAGCGGTGACCCACCCCCTGTCGCGATGCGACATCCCCCTCCCACGGAGGGGGTCAGGGACGCCGCTGTTTGTACGTAGAATAAACTATTCTATGTACATATTTTCGCGGGAGAGGGACGTTCAGACAGAAAATGTCGAAAAAAATGTGAAAAGAGCATGAAAATTTCAAAATCTATTTGACTTTCCGCATAGAATGGTATAAAATATAATTAGAATTGTACATAGATTAGTTTATTCCACGGTCTTGAAGGTCCGCGGAAAACTCCTATGACAAAATACTCGGCGGAGGGTCACGATGAATCCGATCGGAAAAATCAAAAACAAACGCGGGATCACGCTCGTTGAAGTCCTCATCGTTGTCGCGCTCATGACGATCATGCTCGCCATCGCCATGCCCAATCTTCTGGCGGAGACGCAGCAGATCAAGATGAGTACGTTGGACGGCTATGCCCGCTCCGTTGCCGTAGCGGTGCAGAGCAAACTTTACGGCATGAAAGATGCCGGCACGGCGGTGGGTTCTTCCTACTCAAATCTCAACGCTGCGGCGAAAACGGAGTCCATTACGGTTGCGGACGAGGGAAAACCCGTCAATTACGTGTGCAACTTCGGCGAAAATGCCGCGGCGGGGAAACAGTATCTTCTTTCGGGGATGCTTACGGACACCGAACTTCTCGAAAAAGGAAAGATCGTCGTAATCTACGATCCCGACACCGCAAACGTGCTGGAAACCTATTACAGCGAAAGCGAATTTGATATATCGGCGCTGTTCCCTGTGGCGACGGAAGCCTTTCTTCAAGAGCACATGATCGGATTGTACCGCGGCTACGGTGCACCCGCGCCGGAGCGTACAATAGGTTTGCCGGGCTTTGCGGTGGCATGGGGAGACGACGACGAAAAATATCTCGAACTCACAATGAAGAACAGTCCCGATCCGGAACTTCTCGACAGACCCCTCGGGCTCGAAGTGTATGCCCTTTTGCCCAACAAGAATTCCGTATCCGGATACGATTCTCTTCTCATCTATGCCGAGGGGCTTATTGCGGACGAATACACGGCGGAGAGCGTTGAAGAAAATCCCGCCTCAACAGCCAGCAAAACGATCAAGTCGGAGGCTGCAGACACGCTGACGCTCAGAGATATTCAGAACAACGGAAAAAAACTGCGTTTTGTCATCGACAGCATGGTTATTCCGTCGGTTGATTACGACAATGTGACAGTCAAGCAAATGTTGTACCGCAACACAAGTCCTCAATACGTTACTGTGGCGGACAATATGCTCTATCCGAGGGAAAGCCTCGACAATTGGCTGAACAAACGTTTCAATCCCTACATCTCCTTCGGCATAGACGCAAAGCTCTATGAAATTTCGCAGGATTTACAAACAAAACTCGATGATGCAAACAAGAAAGTCACCGACTACGTCGCGCCCGACCAAAAGATGGAACTTTCCGTAAAGATGTACGTGCTTAAACAAAATGAGGACGGCACACTTCCGACTAAAAAAGTAAACGACGCAGGCAGCTGCTATGTCGAGGACACCGAGTATGCTTCCGTCACGGTAACTTCGCAGCCGGCAACCCCGTACTTTTATTCGTCCAGCGGCAACGACGAAAATGAAATTGCTCTCGCGTCCGTGCGCGACTTGAAAAACCTCAAATATATCTTCGAAACGGACAACAACGTCACTCGGGCGCAACTCTATCACGATATCGACGTGGATCAGTTCTATAAAAAACTCGTTGACGTCCGCTATGCGCTTATCGGCAAAAATTTGTCCGTAAAGGGCCTTTGGCCGGCTACCACCAACGCCGATACCTTATATGTCGCTCAGATCCCCTATGCAGACGGACATGGCAACGGGCGAAAAAGTTTTACCATTTCCGGAAAAAAAGTTTCAGGCGGCCATTACGCCATCAAAAACGTGCAGACCGGCGGCGCCGACTGGGCAAGGGGCGGATTTATCGAATACGCAAAAAATATCACCGTCGAAGATCTCGACGTTGTCAACCCCAAGATCTGGAAGATCGGTTACAAAGCGGACTTTATCAAAACGAACAATAATGGCAAAATCACCGGTATCAATGTCAAGTGGAACCACTCCGTATCCGGCGGTCTGTTCGGCGTCGCCGAAAACTGCACGTTTCAAAACGTTCATTGCTACAACGACTCGACGCAGAATTTCAAGCAAGAGCCGTTCGAAGCCGAAAGTTACCAACCTGAAACATGGGTGCCCTCTGTAATGGCGACAAGGTATATCAGCGGCAGCGTTGCCGGCGGACTTGTCGGAATTGCCGTCGGTACCAACGGCGAAACGACGAAGTTTACAAACTGCAGCGCGTCCACCCAAATCAATTCGTACTACTACGGAGCAATGGCTCAATGCGTTTATGCCGGCGGGCTCGTCGGCATTGCAATGGGAAACGTGACGATCGAAAATTCCTATGCCGCATGCCAACTTTCCGGCTACTATTCGGGCGGACTTGTGGGCGCCGTGGCAGAAAATGTACCCTTTACGTTCCACGCTCATATTCGCGAGGGTTGGTCCGATGACGGGTGGTACAGTAAGTGGGAGGCAGAGTACACCTCCCCTCTCCGCGGAATGCTGACAATAAAAAACAGTTTTTCCGCGGGACATATCCAGCGTCAGACGATGGTGGGCGGCGGACTCATCGCGCAGATCGCGGACAGCAAATCTGTCAATGTAAGCAACTGCTATTCTGCCTCCGTGTGGGAAATTCTTCCGCCCATCGCCTACGGCACTTTCGAGGGCGATACAAACAACAATTACCTCGTGCAAAACGAAATCAACGTTCCCATCACGCTTAACACCGAAGCGCGCTTTATGCGCACCGCGGGCGACGTGCTGTCGCTGAATACCACCGTGAAAGGAGGCAAAGCCGTCACCGAGACGGAATTAGAGGGTAAGTTTACGCTGGATTGGGCAAAAGCCGAGCGCACCTTGCAATGGTGGAATAAAGGCAAGAGCGGAAGCCCCACGTTCTTACTTCCGACTGACAAACCTGGTTCGCCTGATGAGACATCCACACTCTATCCTTTCCCGATGCCGACGAACAACACCGAGTTCCGGGGCGATTGGAACCAATCCCCCGCAACGGAGATTACCGGTGACTTTGCCGCCTCTTTCAGCGGGTTCTATTGTGTGTACTTCAAGAGGAGTGATGACGGATATCAACGCTTCATCGACGCGTCTGCGGTCTATGAACCGGAGTTTGGCAGCACAACGGACGGCCTGCAGGTGTTGGATAAACCTGTAATAAATTCGGTCACAAAACCCAAAGATATCTGGTGGGCGTCTCAAAAAGCGAATGATACACCTCTTGCGGAAACGGAATTCGGAACGGGCGTTGCCGGAATGACGGAAGTTACCGTGACCGGCACAAACATTACCTTTACCGGCGCACCGTATTACAACAGCACATACAACCCGACAAAGGGATACGTCGGCATCGATCATATTGGCGCAAATGAAGGAGAAAGCAGATACCTCAATTGGGACTACTACGGATGGTATGTTTCCAACGGATTACTCAGGAGTGGCTATCTTGCCACGTCCCCTACGGGCGGAGCGTTGTCCAATTCCGCCGCAGGATTCACTGTGGAAGAAGAAACATTCAAAAAAGCCATCGGCTACGGCGATTTTGTTTTCGATAAGGACAATGCCACGCTTGCCTATGACGAGAACAAGGGGTTCCATGTGGCTCAGTAAGGAGGGGTAGACCATGCGGAAAAGTTGTATGCACAAAATAAAGCGAAACACCCGCGGTGCTGCGATACTCATTGCGCTTCTCGTCTTTCTGATCGCCGCGCTCTCGGGGACGATCGCGCTCACGATGGCGGCGTCCAATGCGGGGCGATACACCCATGAAAAGGAAGATCAGCAGGCGTACCTTTCGGTCATCTCGGCGGGCAACCTGATATTAGACAGGCTGAAAGGGCTTACGATCGAGTTTAGGGGCAAGACTGAAGAAGTTCCCAAGCCCGAGGATAAGGACAAGATAACTATAGAGCAGAGTACAGGCAAGCACGATCTCTTTCTGGCAGATCCGGGTTTTCAGAAAAATCTCATAGCGTTTTCGTTAAATACCACTTGGGAAACCATGGAATTTTATCTGGAAGCGGACAACGGCATGGGAAAAGTCTGCGTCATCGTC
Organism: uncultured Clostridia bacterium; assembly: GCA_947626935.1. Classification (GTDB taxonomy): domain Bacteria; phylum Bacillota; class Clostridia; order Christensenellales; family Borkfalkiaceae; genus Gallimonas. The sequence continues at coordinate 4,757 of CANQUD010000043.1, forward strand.
AATGCGGCGGGCAACTTGTTTTCCTTCCGCCTCTATCATGTCAGCGGCTCCGCTCGAAACTATCAGATGACGTTGGAAGTCAATGCCGAATTTGATAAACAAGAATATATGCTTGACGATGGCGACAACTTTTTCAAGAAGCATCTGAACTTTCATACGGACAGAGCGAAGTATGTTGTGGAAAGGAACGCATAGTGAGGTGTAAGAGTATGAAATTTATAGGTAAAAAATTAGCGTCAAAACGGGGCGAAACGCTTGTCGAGATCCTTGTCGCGATCCTCATTATCGCACTTGCGGCGGGGATGTTCGCCGCCATGTACACCGGTTCTATGAATATCAATCTTTCCGCGCAAAAGCAGGACGAAGCATTTTACGAAGCCGTAAGTACGCTTGAAAAAATGGAAGAATCCGACAATACGACAAAGTCGAACGGACAGATAACATACAGCAGCAACAACAAGGACGGCGACCAAAGCGGCGACCAAAGCGTCGAAGTGGAGTATTTGACGCAGGACGGACTTTCTGTCTACAACGGGGGCACGCCATGAAGAAATTACGCAACAAAAAAGGTTTTACACTTACGGAAATGTTGATCTCCGTGTTGCTTCTCGGATTCGTGTCGATCATGGTGACGGTTATGACTTCGGCTATCCTCAGTTCTACCACTACGATGCGGGAGGTCGCGCAAGCCGAGATTCTCGGTAGCGAGGCGCTCGACAATTTGCAGGGACAACTCCGCGTCGCCCGCAGCGTCACCATAAACTCTGATAACGTAACTTTCGACATCAACAGCGCCAACAAGGGCTACGTGTTTTCCGTCAACGATGAGGGAAAAATCGTCATGGAGCACGAAAAAGACGGCGAAATGAAGTCCGAACTGCTCTTTGCGGGCGCCTCATACGGAAACTTACGCGTGACGGGACTGCAATTTACGGGCGACAAGGACAAAAAGACCATCATGATCACCGTCGAGATCTCCTTCGGCGACAAGACGCTATGGAGCGGCAGCGTCACGGTAAAGCCACTGAACGGCATAACTCTCTGAAACATTGTGATTCTCCTTTTCGAAAAGGCAACGGTTTTGTCCGTTGTCTTTTTCTTTTGCCATGGTGCCGGTCCCCCGCCGAACTCCCGCGGGGAAATTTTGGGGTTGGGTCCCCCATTCTCCCAAAATCAAAAAGACATTTTTCACGGAAAATCAAACTTGGATCCTTGCATCCCGCGGATCAATATGTTATAATATTGTTATAATATCGAGGTATTTCATGATGTTTTCCAAAAAAGTGAAGGAAGCAAGGCTTCAAATGTTCTTGAGTCAAGAAAAATTCGCAAAGGAACTCGGCGTTTCGTTTGCAACCATCAACAGATGGGAGCGCGGACAATGTGAACCGAGTTATGGCGGTCAGAAGCTTTCCATGATTTTTGCGTGAAAAATCACTTAAAAATAGGGAATTAAATTTCTAAACATGACAATAAGCTGTCATATTTCATGTGCTATCATACTATATGGAGAGTTGCCAGACGAGCAGGACGGTAGAGAAAGGCGGCAGAGATATTACCGTTTACGACCGTCATTCTACAAGAAAGTCCGTTGAGGTTACGCTCAAACAATGGCAGAAACTACATAAATTCGACTGCGAAAACTATAAGATAAACCGCCGTGAAGAAGAAAAGTTAGAGTATTCGGGACTGTCCGACGAATATCTCAAGAAGTACCTGCGGGACAGCGAGGCGCTCCGGAGGGAGCATGTCGACCGCCCCGACGAGATCCCCGCCTATCTGATCGGCAGTGCGATCGGGTCGCATATCGGTCCGAACGCCGTCGGTGTGGCGTTCTTTTCAAGGAAGCGTTGATGGGGATGGGGAGATTCCTCGGCTGCGCCTCGGAATGACGTAAAAGCGGTGACCCACTCCCTGTCGCGTTGCGACATCCCCCCCACCACCCGCTGCGCGGGAGCCTCCCCCCGTAGGGGGTAGGCTCTGTGTGCGGCGCTCGTGCTACCCCGCCCGACCGTACGTCATTTCGAGCATAGCGAGAAATCTCAATGAAAGAGATTCCTCGTCGCCTTGCTCCTCGGAATGACGTAAAAGCGGTGACCCACCCCCTGTCGCGTTGCGACATCCCCCTCCCACGGAGGGGGTAAATTCGAAAAAGGACATAAAAAAATATCCGCTTTGGGAAAGCGGATATTTTTTGATTTCTTTAACCGAGGCGGAGGCTCTTGGTCCAGTAGCCCGAGAGATATCCCTTGAGGCTGTTCGCCGCCCATGTCGCGTCGCGGAGCAAGTCGTCCTTGGTGGAATAGCTGCGTCCCGCGCCGCCTTCATTGAAGGCGAAGAAGGTCACATCGCCCTCGAAGATGACTTTCGTGAGCGCCGTGCAGCCCTTGAATGCCTTCGCGCCGATGTAGTTGACGGTCTCGGGGATCGTCACTTCGGTGAGGCGGGTGCAGTCCTTGAACGCCGTCGCGCAGATGATGAGCGTCCCGCTCTTCACGGTGATCTTGCCGTCCTCGGGAAGCTTCTCGTCCTTTGCGTCGAGCAGATAGTGTTTCCCGAGTTCGTCCGTCAGATAGAGGACTCCGTCTTCCCAGTTGCCGTCCTTGAGGTAGAACGCGGTGCCGTCGAACACGTTGTCGCCGATCTGCGTCAGGCTGCCCTTGAGGACGATCTCCTCGAGGTCGGAACAGCCGTTGAAGGCGTTGGAGCCGATGCTCGTGATGTTGGCGGGAATGATGACCTTCTTGATGCCCGTGATGCCGCGGAAGGTTCCTGCGGGGATCGCCGTGACGCTGTCGGCTGCCGAGAGGTCAAGCAAGCCGTTCTCGCCGTTGGGCTTGGCGCCGTCGATGTGCAGGGTCGACGCGAAGTGCATGGGGCTTGCGAGGTCGTTCTCGAAGAAGATCTTCAGCCACTGTGCGACGGTCCCTTCGAATTCGACGCTGTACAGGTTGTTACAGCCGCTGAAGGCGTCCTTGTCGAACACGATGAGAGAGTCGGGAATGTAGAGTTCGACGAGACCCGTGCGATCCTTGAAGCATTCTCTGCTGACGGAGAGGGTCCCCTCCTGGATGCGGAACTTGCCGTCCGAGGGAATGTTCGCGACCTTGATGAGGTGGCGGTTCAGATAGAGAACGCCGTTGTCCCAGCTTGCGCTGTCATTGTAGAGACCTGTCTGATAGAAGGCGCTCGTGCCGATCTCGATGACGGAATCGGGAATGTCGATCTCCTTGAGGGACGAGCAGCCCGAGAAGGCGCTGTCGTCGATCATGACGAGTCCTTCGGGGAACTCCATGACGGAGAGCTTGGTATCGAGGATGAACGCGCAGTAGGAGATCTTCCTGAGAGCGCAAGGCTCTTCTCCTTGGGAGAAGGTCACGCTCTTGAGGTTGGAGCAGTTTGCAAACGCATTCGCGCCGATGTCCTTGAGCGTGCGGGGCAGGACGACCGATTCGATGACGGTGTTCCTGTTGAACAGGTAGTCCTTGATGTACTCGACGGGAATGCCGCCGATGCGGTCGGGAATGACGATGTGCTTGGCGCCGATGACCTTGCTGTTGTCCTTGACGATGTAGTACGCCGCCTTGGCGCCGTCGATCTCGGGCTGTTCGTAGATGAGTCCGTCCTTTCCGCAGATGCAGATGTTGGATTCGCTGAAGTCGTGGGGCTTATCCTCGTTGTAGCCGCAGACCGTACAGGTGATCTTATGGTTCGTCTCCGTGATCTCGGGGTCGTCGAAGTGATGTCCCGCGGGTGCGCTGCCGTATTCGATGACGGTGTGCTCGCAGAAGGAGCAGACCTTTTCCGTCTTGGAAGGCTCCGTACAGGACTCGGGCGTCACCTTGGAATCGTAGGAGCAGTCGTCCTCTTCTTTGAAGCTGCAGTTCGGACGGGTGCAATAACGATAGTGCTTGCCGTTGTTGCTCGAGATGTATCCGCTCAATGCGTGGTTGAGCATCTCCCCCGCTTCCTCGCTGTCCGTATAGCCGCAGACCGTACAGATGTCCGTATGGATGCCCGCGGCGGTGCAGGTCGCGGCTTGGTCGCTGCTGACGATGGTGCATTCCTGCGTGATCTTGTTCTGGCAGCGGATGCAGGTCTGGGTGTGCGTGTGCGTCTCGCCGTCGCCCGTGTATTCCCAACCGTCATAGGTGTGCCCATAGGCTGCGATGAGGTTGCGGCGGGTCGCCTCGCGGTTGCAGGTCTTGCAGGTTACTTTCGTGTAGCCCTGCGTCGTGCAGGTGGGATCGATGACCTCGAACTGAAGCTCGCATTGCTTGCGTTCCTTCGCGCCGCACACTTCGCAGGTGCGTTCGTGCTCGGAATTGTACGCCGTGAAGCCCGCCTTGACGTGCGACCAGCCGCCGTACTTGTGCTCCGTCGTCCCGACAGGGTCTCCTTCATAGGTGCCGCGGCAGGTCTTGCAGGTGTAGACGGTGTAGCCCGCCTTCTGGCAAGTGGGCGCGACGGGCGTCCCCTTCTCGAACTCGCAGGAATGGGTCTCCTGCGTGCGGCAGACGGAACAGGTCTGCGTGTGGGTCTTGTCGGAGCTGTTGTAGACGTACGTCCAGCTGTGCCCGAGCGGGTCGGTTTCCTTATCTTGATAGGAATTTCTGCAGATGCGGCAAGTGTGCGTGTGATAGCCGCCCGAGGTGCAGGTCGCCGCCGTGTTGACGAGGTCGTACTGGCAGTCCTCGCTCTTCGTGTGGTTTGAATCGTGCGTGCAGACGAGGGTGTGCGTCCTGCCGTCCGTAGACGCCTCTTTGAGCGTCCAATCGTGCCCGAGCGCCGTCTTTCGGTCGCTCGTGTACGTTCCCTCGCAGAGGGTGCAGGTGTGCGTCGTATAGCCGTCCTCAAGGCAGGTGGGAAGGGTCACAACGTCATTGTAGGAACAGTCCGCCGTGCGCGTCTCCGAGCAGCCCTGTCTGCGGCAGGTGAGCTTGTGTTGATGAGTATTTTCGATAGGCGTGTATGCAAAATCGTGCTGAAGGGGTTCGGAAAGCGTCTCGCTCTTCGAGTAGCCGCAGAGGGCGCAGGAGCTGGTCTCCTTCTTCCCCTCGGTGCACGTCGCATCCGTGACGGAAACGGACAGATTGCAGGCGTTCTCCTCTTCTTCCGAGCAGACCGAACAGGTGCGGACGTGCTTGGGAATGCCGTCGACGAGCTTGGAGACCCAGCCCTCGGGGTTGGACAGCGTCACGTCCTTCCACTTGTGTCCGACGGGAGCGATGTCACCGATGTCCTCCGAATAGCTGCATTTCTCGCAGACTTGATAGTCGTCGACGGTCTCCGTGCATTTCGGGACGTCTGCAACGTCCTTCATCACGCAGACTTCGGTCTTGACGTGCCCTACCGTCTCCGCGGTGCAGCCGCTGCGCTTGCAGGTGTAGGTGTGCGTGGACTTTCCGTCGAGGAGCTGCGTGTCGTGGACGGGATCGCCGTAGTCGTGATCGAGCGCTCCCTTCACGTCCGTCTTTGCCTCGTCATTGCAGACGTCGCAGGTGCGGAGAGTGAAGCCGCCCGTGACGCAGGTGGGATCGGTCGTCACATAGGAATATCTGCAGGGTTCTTCCACTTTGTCGCCGCAGAGGTCGCAGGTCTTTTCGTGGACCTCTTTCCCCTCGACATGCTGCCAAGCTCCATAGACATGTTGCAATTTGTCCGTGCGGTTGGACTCATAGCTGAAGGAACAGAGCGGGCAGGTGTTCGTCGTGTAGCCTTCCGCATCGCAGGAAGCATCTGTGACGCTCTGCGTGAAGGTGCATTCGGTGACGTCGTGGTGCGTCGGATCGTTCTCGCAGACGCGGTAGTGGGTCGCATGCCCTTCCGCGTTGCCTTCCGATTCGAAGTACTCGTTCCCCCACTTGTGACCGAGCTTCCCGACGGGGACGTCCTGATAGGAATATCCGCATTCGGAGCAGGTAAAGACGGTGTAGCCGTCATCGTCGCAGGTCGGATCGACGACTCGCGTCTCAAATTTGCAGGCGCCCGCTTCGACATGGTCGCAGCCCTGTCTCTGGCAGACGTTCTTGTGCGTCTTGGAAACGACGTCCTGCTCCCACGGCTGCGAAAAGTCGTGCCCGAGCGCCTTGACGACATTGTCCGTGTACGAATAGTCGCAATCGGGGCAGGCGTGAAGGGTATAGCCCGCCTCTTCGCATTTGGCGGGAATGACCGTCGTGACAAGCTCGCAGTCCTCTTCGATGCGGTGCGTCGGATCGTTTTCGCAAACTTTGTAGTGCTTGCCGTTTCCGTCCGACTGCCACGCCGTGGGATACTTGTGACCGAGCTTATCCGTCTCGTTCTGCTTGATGACATCCCCGCAGGCGGTGCAGGCAAGCGCGGTATAACCGCCCTTCTCGCACGTCGCCGCGACAACGACTTCAATGTAGTCGCATTCTTCCGTCACGGTCGAACCGTCCTGATCGCAAACCTGATAGTGCGTCCTGTGGTCGCCCGTCGGCGTCCATGCGCCGTACGTCTTTTCCGCCTCTGCGGGAGGCGTTTCTGCGGTCTCCTGACATGCCGAAAGCCCGATGATACAGCAGAGGGCGGAAAGCACGAGCAGGGCATACGTGAAGATTTTTTTCATACTCTCTCCTTATAGCCTCGATATTGCATAAAAATGCGCTTTGATTATATCATAGAACGGTCAAAAGGTCAACCGTTTCAAAAATTTTGTTCATCCTGTCGAAAGGGGGAAATTTGCCCCGTTTTTTCACAGGCTCTCCTTTAAGATCTTGACGATCTCGTCACGGGAGAGGACACGGTAGCCGCCGTCCATGACGCGCGTCGCATCGGCGATCCCCTCGATCATGTCCGCCGTCGCGCCGAGGTCGGAAATGTTCATGGTAAGCCCCAGTTCCTTCATCCAGTTTTCCAGAGCTTCCAACCCCTTCAGAGCGATCTCCTCGTCCGTCCCCTTCTCCTCGACATGCCATACTTCGACGGCAAAACGTCTGAATTTTTTGACCCCATATGGCAAAATGTGCCTGTAATAGGGCAGAGAGACGGCGGCAAGCGTCATGCCGTGCGTGGCGTCGGTGTATGCCCCGACCGCCTGCCCGAGCATATGGACTTCCCAGTCCGTCGTCTTGCCCTTGTCGAGCAGGGTGTTGAGCGCCCAAGTCGCCGCCCACATGATGTTGGAACGCGCCTCATAGTCGCGCGGATCTTTCTTTGCCTTGCGGGACGCCGAGACGACCGCCTTCATGAGTCCCTCGCAGAGGTAGTCGGTCACGTTGTCGTCCTCGCCCGAGAAGTACTGTTCGCAGATATGGTTGAAGATGTCATAGATGCCCGCGACCATCTGCCGCTCGGGGAGCGTGTAGGTGAACTCGGGGTCGAGAATGGAGAATTTGGGCATGACGTCGCTTCCGAACACATGCCCGATCTTGAGCTTCTGTTCACGGTTGGTGATGACGGAGCCGCCGTTCATCTCGCTGCCCGTGCCCGCCATCGTCAGGACGCAGCCGACGGGGATGATCTTGCAGGTCGGGTCCTCGAAGCGGACGTAGTACTTCTCCCACGGGTCATCGTCGCAGTAGGCAGAGACGGAGACCGCCTTCGCATAGTCGCAGACGGAGCCGCCGCCCACGGCGAGGAGCAGGTCGCCCTTGTGCTTGCGGGCGAGCGCGGCACCCTGTTTGAGACGTTCGCTCGTCGGGTTGGGCATGACGCCGCCGTCCTCAATGACGTTCTTCCCGCAGGCGAGCAGGATCTCGAGGACTTCCTGATAGATGCCGTTCTCCTTGATGGAGCCGCCGCCGTAGATGAGCTGGACGTTCTTGCCGTACTTTAAGAGTTCTTCCCCCAAGCCCTCGAGGGCGTCCTTGCCGAAGTAGAGCTTTGTCGGATTGTGATAGGTGAAATTTCCTAACATACTGTCTCCCCTTTTTTGAAGTTTGTCGCTGTCATTCTACCATGTTTTCGGCAGGATGTCAATGGGAATACAAAAAAACGGGAGACCCGAATCGTGGTGCGTTATTTTTCTATATATGCTTTATACAGCGCATCTATAAAGCAGTCTGAAATCAGTTTCATT
>CANQUD010000044.1 GCA_947626935.1 uncultured Clostridia bacterium
GAGCAACGCGAGTGACAGAGGGGTTTAACCCCTTTGGCTCACTGCGTTCGCCACTTCCCCTAAAAGGGGCAGCAAGATTTACCCTCTCCATGGGAGAGGGATGTCGCCCCGCGACAGGGTGTGGGTCACCGCATTCTTCTCCCCCAACAAAAAACCCGCGGCGAGAGGATCGCCGCGGGATGTACATAGAATATGTTGATCTATGTACTTAACATCATCATTGTAACAGACAATCATCTCATTGTCAAGCATTTTTTTGGGAAATTCCTTGATTTTCACCTACATTTGCGCCTTCGGGCGCTTTTTTCTTTGCAAAAATTACCCTGTTGATGTACACAGATCAACATAATCTATGTAGTTTTCAAGGGGATATAATACCGTATCGTCCCGACGGCGTTATATAAAAAAATCATGATTTTTTGAAAGGAGAAAAACAATGTTGCAAAGAAAGAACAAGAAAGGCTTCACGCTTGCCGAACTCTTGATCGTCGTCGCGATCATTGCAGTTTTGACTGCAATCGCAGTTCCGCTTTTCGTCGGCGCTCTGAATAGCGCAGAGAAGAAAGTCGCTGAAGCGAACTGCGCCACCATTCGCGGTCTTGCGATCAGCCAGATCCTGTTGAATGAGGATGCGACCAAGATTGAAACAATCGATGGAACAACGGTAAAGTGCTATGGTTATGGCGAAGTTGATTCTAACGGAACGGTCAAGAATGTCAGCTACTATATCGGAAATGATGAAGATTTTGCTACTGCGACCTCGACTGGAACTTGCAAAACTTGGGCTATTAAGGAATTCCCGAGCGAAAGTGCTTCTGGTGTTACGCTTTTAGATGACAAATCCGCAGCGTATAAGGTTGAAAGTGGAACATATAAGATTATCGTCAAAATCGAGAAATCGGAAGCAATGGCAACAGCGTAAAATCTGATTTCTTACATCTAACATTAGCGAAGACGCGGCAAGATCGGCAAGGGTTTCCGCCGCGTGCGCATTCCGTATCCGACAGGGATGTAAAGATACGGGAAACAGCAGGGCTTTGTGCTTTGCTGTTTTTTGTTTCGAACGATTTTGTTTTGAAGCCCTCGCGTAATTTCGAGGAGCACGTCATTCCGAACGTAGTGAGGAATCTCGTCCTTGAGATTTCTCGGGCTTTGCCCTCGAAATGACGTAGAGCGAGCAAACCCTCTCCGTGGGAGAGGGGTAGGGGAGTGGGTCACCGCATTTTCTTGTCGCCCCTCACAGGGGAGATGTCGAGGCGTAGCCGAGACAGAGGGGTTTAACCCCTTTGGCTCACCGTGTTCGCCACTGTCTCGGACGGGTAGAGACCCGTCCTCGGTCACCGTTCGCGCGGGATAATGCGCTCACTCACCGCAAAACGCAGCGCACAGCACACTGTGCTGATGCGCAAGAATTGCGTTTTGCGACCCTAAAAGGGGCAGCGAGGGATACCCTCTCCGTGGGAGAGGCGCGGCGGGGGGTATTCGGGTCCGACGTCCGATTTTTCACGTTGATTTTTGAAATTTTTATTTTGTTTTCATTGTAAAACCGCGACGTTTTTGATATAATAGAGAAAGTATGACGGCTATTTCCTTCCAAAAAGTCTCTTTCTCGTACGGGGAAGGCAACTTTTCGATGAAAAATTTCGACCTCAACGTGGAAGAGGGGGAGTTTCTCGCCGTTCTCGGGCACAACGGGAGCGGCAAATCGACGCTCGCCCGCCTCATGAACGGCTTGCTCCTTCCCGACAAGGGGACGGTCGAAGTATTTGGCGTGCCGCTGACCGAAAAGAACCTGTACGACGTGCGGCGGAGAGTGGGTGTCGTGTTCCAGAACCCCGACAACCAGACCGTCTCCTCGATCGTGGAAGATGACGTCGCATTCGGCGCCGAGAACATCGGGCTGCCGCGCGAGGAGATCGGGAAGCGTATTTCCTTCGCCCTCAAAGCCGTCGGTATGGAAGGGGAGCGCACGGCGACCGTTTCCCGTCTCTCGGGCGGGCAGAAGCAGCGCGTCGCGATCGCGGGCGTCCTCGCCTTGAAGCCCGACGTCCTCGTTCTCGACGAGTCCACCGCCATGCTCGACCCCCGCGGACGGCATGAGATCATGGACGTCGTCTGCGACCTCAACCGCAGGGAGCACATCACCGTCGTGCTCATCACCCATTTCATGGAAGAAGCGCTCCTCTCCGACCGTGCGATCGTCATGAACAGGGGGGAGATCGTCATGGAAGGGAAGCCCGCCGACATCTTTGAGCGGCATGAGGAACTCCTGACGTATAATCTGACCCTTCCCCGCATCGGGGAGATCTGCAAGAGATTGCAGGCGGGGGGAATGTCCGTTCCCGACACGCTTGACGCGGCGACCCTCGCCGACGCGATCGAGCGGGAATGGAACCGTTGAATGCAACGCTTGGAGCAATCAGAATTCGCTCGGGGCGAAATGACGGAATACCCTCTCCACGGGAGGGTGGAGCGGTGCAAACCCTCTCCATGGGAGAGGGGTAGGGGTGTGGGTCACCGCTTTCTCTTGTCGCCCCTCACAGGGGAGATGTCGAGGCGTAGCCGAGACAGAGGGGTTTAACCCCTTTCCCCTCGCAAGCTCGGGGACTTCCCCTGAAAGGGGCAGCAAGGGTGTTCGCGCCCGTTCGCCACTGTCTCGGACGGGTAGAGACCCGTCCTCGGTCACCGTTCGCGCGGGAGAATGCGCTCACTCACCGCAAAACGCAGCGCACAGCACACCGTGCTGATGCGCAAGAAATGCGTTTTGCGACCCTCAAGGGGACGCCAAGGGGACGCCAAGGGGACGCACATGCCCCGTAGGTTTGTCAGGATCCTTCCCCCTCGGTTGCGCTCGGGGGCGGAATGAGCAGTCACGCATCTTCCGCCAAAATCTCAACCAAATTCGTAATCTATGAACATTGTTGCCGAACATCTTTCCTATGTGTACAATCAAGGCACTCCCTTTGCGGAGAAGGCGCTTGACGATGTCTCCCTTACGATCGGAGAGGGGGAGTTTTTCGGCATTATCGGGCACACGGGGAGCGGAAAATCGACCTTTGTGAAGCATCTCAACGGCTTGATCCGTCTCCCGTCCTCTCTCAAACATTTCAAAAAACCCAAGGCGAAAAAGGGGAGACCCGCCCCCGTTCTCCCGTCCCTCAAGGTAGGCGGGTTCGACCTTGCGGACCGCAAGACGGACTTCTACGCCCTTCGCAAGCGGGTCGGCATGGTCTTTCAGTATCCCGAAGCCCAGCTCTTTGCCGAAACGGTGTCCGAGGATGTCGCATTCGGGCTGAAAAACTTCGAAAAGGGCATGAAGGAAGAGGAGATCGAGGCGGCGGTGAAGGACGCGATCGAAGTCGTCGGACTCGACTATGAAGCCGTCAAGGACAAGTCTCCCTTCGACCTTTCGGGCGGGCAGAAGCGCCGTGCCGCGATCGCGGGCGTCATCGTCACAAAGCCCGAGATCCTCATTCTCGACGAACCCGCGGCGGGTCTCGACCCCTTGGGCAAGCGGGAGATCATGGACCTTCTCCACCGCCTCCACGGGGCGTGGTGCAAGACGGTCATCATTGTCTCCCACGACATGGACGAAATTGCGGAAAACTGCACCCATGTCGCTGTTTTTGCGGAAGGAAGGCTCGTCTATGCCCTTCCGCCCAAGGAACTGTTCGCAAAGGCGGATGAACTGAAAGAGCTGGGGCTTGACGTTCCCTTGACGTCGAAATTGTGCCACTTATTGCACGAAAAAGGCATCGACATCGACTGCGACCTGACCGTTGACGGGTTCGTCCGTGCCGTGCTCTGGAAGAGGGGGGGCGCACGATGAAAGAAGTCTCCTTCGGACAGTATTATCCCGTTTCATCCTTCGTGCACAAAGTGGACCCCCGTCTCAAGATCTTGTTCCTCATCGGCTACATCACGGCGATCTTCCTTGCGAAGAACTTTTACGGGCTTGCGGCTTGCGCCTTCGTGCTCATCCTCGTCGTCGCATTCTCCCGTGTCCCCGTACTGAAAGTGTTGCGGGCGGTCCGCGGCGTCATGATCCTCATTCTCTTCACGGCAGTCCTCAACATCTTCTTCTACCGCGGCGAGGGGGATCCCTACTTCCAATGGAAGATCTTCGCCGTCTACAGAGAGGGACTTCTCTTTTCGGCGTTCCTCGTCTGCCGTCTCATTCTGCTCGTGACCCTCTCGTCCATGCTGACGTACACGACGACGCCCGTCTCCCTCACGGACGGTCTCGAGAGCCTCTTGACCCCGCTGAAGTGGGTCCGCTTTCCCGTCCACGCGCTCGCCCTCATCATGAGCCTTGCGCTCCGCATGATCCCGATCCTCTCCGACGAGACGGACCGCATCAAGTCGGCGCAGATGGCGCGGGGCGCGAATTTCGAGAGCGGAAACCCCGTCAAGAAGATCAAGGCGATGATCCCCATTCTCATCCCGCTCCTCATCTCTGCCTTCCGCAGGGCGGATGAACTCGGCGAGGCGATGGAAGCCCGCTGCTACATGGGGGACAAAAAGCGCACAAAATACAAGAAATTGCGGTTTACGTGGAGAGACCTTCTCGCCTTCCTTCTCCTTGCCGCCCTCATCACGGGGGTCGTGCTGCTCCGCATCTGTCTCGGAGGGGTCATATGAGGTACGCGCTGCTTTTGGGATATGACGGAACGAACTTTTCGGGCTTCCAGCGGCAGAAGAAGGGGGAACGCACCGTACAGGGCGAACTCGAACGCGCCGCTTCCGAGATCTTTCATGCGCCCACGCGGGTCGTCGCCTCGGGCAGGACGGACGCGGGCGTGCACGCCATGGGACAGGTCTGCCATCTCGATGCGGAAACGTCTCTTCCCGCCGAAAAACTCTCCGTTTTGTTCGATCTTGTTTTACCGCCCGATATTCGGGTATATAAGAGCTGTGCAGTGCCCGAAACGTTCGACTGCACCCGCGCCGCCAAGTGCAAGACCTATTGCTATCATTTCTACACGGCGGAGACGGACATCCCGCTCCTTTCCCGCTACGCCGTCAGAATTTCGGGGACACCGTGTCCCGATCTCATGCAGAGCGCCGCGGACATGGTCGTCGGAAAACACGACTTCAAGGCATTCTGCGCGGCGGGTTCGTCCGCCAAGACGACGGAAAGGACGATCTTCTCCGTCTCTGTGACGAAGGAGAGCAAAAAACTCTATACCATGTACACGATCTCCGTCACGGGAAACGGCTTTCTGTACAACATGGTACGCATTCTTGCAGGGGAACTCATCGCGGTCGGACTCGGCAAGGGAACGGACGCGCTCTCGAGGGCGCTCGCGACGGGGGAGAGATCCCTTCTCGCCAAGACGATGCCCGCAAAGGGGCTTCTGCTCGAACAGGTGGAATACGACGCGCCGCTCTTCGGCGCGGAGGAGGAATAAATGGAATTTTTCGACTGGATGGGGGTCCCGCAGGCGATCCTCGGCTTCTTCAATTTCGACGGGGACCAAAGCCTCGATTCGATCCTCGCCATTCAGATGAAAATGCTTGTGATCACGCTCATCGTCGCCGCGGGGCTGTACCTCTTGGGACATCTCTTCGGCGGATTCGGTCTCTACAAGATCGCGAAGCGGGCGGGGGACAAATTCGCATGGATGGCGTTCGTTCCCATCCTCAACACCTACCTCGCGGGCAGGATCGCGGGGGAGACCAACGTGTTCGGCTTCAAGGTCAAGCACATGGGCGTGTTGGCGGCGATCTTGGAATTCGTCTACATCGCCGTCAACGTCTTTACCCTCGTCCTCTCCATGCTCATGCTGAACAACACCTTCTACGGCATCGTCGACAGAAAGGTGGGGGAAACGGTATTCCGCAGTTTGGAGATGAAGGCGATCGAGGGAATCCCCACAGAACTTCGCTGGATGGTCACCGCGCTCAATGTCGTCAACATCATCGAGATCGTCTGGTATTTCGTCGTTCTCTTTGCGTTCATCATGCTCTACTCTGCCTTCTTCAGGAAGTACTATGCGAGAAGCCCCTTTATGATGGCGTTTCTCTGCTCCATCTTCCCCGTGCGGGGATATGTGCTCTTCGCCGTGCGGAACAACGCCCCCGTCGACTACAACGAATGGATGCAGGAACGTCTCCGCAGGATGCAGCAGCAACAGGCGCAGCAGTACGGCGCTCCCTACGGACAGCCCCCGCAGGGACAGGGACCCGCGGAACCCTTCACGGACACGACGGGATCTTCCTCCGCAGACGGCTCTCCGTCCGACGACGAACCCTTCTCCGATATCTGATCGAAAAAACGCCCCATGCGGGCGTTTTTTGATGCCATGAAGGGAGCGGGGCAAATTCTTCCGCGGCGCTTACGGAATGCCTCGGTGCGTTCGGCATGGGCGGACCGACCTTTTTTCCCAAAATCGCTTTACAATCGGAAAAATGCGTGGTAAAATAAATACAGGTTATAGCAGACAGAACATATCCTTATGGAATCTGCTGTCAAACTTATATCGGAGCGCAGTATGGAACTGATCACGGCAATCGCAACGCCCGCGGGCAAAGGCGGCGTCGCCGTCATCCGCGTCAGCGGGGACGGAGCGGAAACCGTCGCAAAGCGCATGACGGGCAGAAGCTCTTTCGAACCCAACCGCATGTACGCGGGGGAGATCGACTGCGGCGCCTTCAAGGACTACGGACTGACCGTCTTTTTCCAAGCTCCGCATTCCTTTACGGGCGAGGACGTCGTCGAATTCCACTGCCACGGCGGAACGGAGATCGCCCGCGGCGTGCTCTCCCGCACCGTCGAACTCGGCGCGAGGGCGGCGATGCGCGGGGAATTTACCCGCCGCGCCTTTCTCAACGGCAAACTTTCCCTCACCGCCGTCGAGGGGATGGGGGAGATGATCGACGCCGAGTCCCGTGCGCATGTGCGGGCGGGATATTCCCTCTACACCGAACAGCTCCTCGCGGCGGCAAAGTCGATCAAGCAGAAACTGACCCACTGTCTTGCGGGGATCGACGCCGACGTCGACTATCCCGAAGAGGGCCTCACCGCCGACTCCCGCGAGGAGACGGAAGAAGCTTTGGGCGAACTCATCGGACAGCTTTCCGACCTCTACAGCCGCTACGGCACGGGGAGAAAGATCAAGGCGGGCGTCAACGTCGTCCTCTGCGGCAAGCCGAACGCGGGGAAGAGTTCTCTCCTCAACGCCCTTCTCGGCTACGACCGCGCGATCGTCTCTCCCGAAGAGGGCACCACGCGGGACACCGTGGAAGGGACCCTCGAGATCGGCGGCGTGCTCTTCCGCCTCACCGACACGGCGGGGCTGCGCACGGGCGAGAGCCGAGCGGAAGCCGAGGGGATCCGCCGCGCGGAACGGGCGATCGCCGAGGCGGACGTCATCGTCTGGCTCAAGGACGGGGATCTTCCCGAGAACTTCCCCGACAACACCCCGCTCATCGTCGTCGGCGCGAAGAGCGACCTTGCGCGGCAGGAAGATTGCGACGTTCTGGTCTCTTCCGTTACGGGAGAGGGGATCGAACGGCTCAAGGAACTGCTGTATCTGCGCGGCGCGGGGGAAGTCTCGGACGGAGTCTACCTTCTGACCCAGCGTCAGGCGGCAGCCGTGCGGGCGGCGCTCTCGGCGGCGAACAGAGCCATCGAAGCCGTGCGGGCACACGCTCCCGCCGAACTGTATGCACAGGATCTCGCGGAATGCAACGCGTCCCTCGGGGAACTCACGGGCGAAAGCGCCGCCGAGGACGTCATCGACGAGATCTTCTCAAAATTCTGCGTCGGAAAATAGACCGCACTCACAAAAAAAAGGAGTCCATATGGTCAATCTCGAGCTTTACAAGGTATTCTACACGGTCGCACGGTGCGGCAGTCTCACCAAGGCGGCGGAGGAACTCTTCATCTCCCAGCCCGCCGTGTCGCAGGCGATCAAACAGCTGGAAACGCAGCTCGGCACCCCGCTCTTCAAGCGTCTGCACAAGGGGATCGAGCTGACGGCGCAGGGGGGAGAAGTCATCTTCGGCGATGTCGACGCAGCCCTCAAGCTCCTCTCGGGGGTGGAAGATAAGCTCGCGGAATTGCGGGGCTGCCCCGCGGGGACCCTTCGGATCGGCGCCTCGGAGACCATCTTCCAGTACATTCTCTCCGACAAGATCGTCGAATATCACAAGCTCTACCCGCAGGTGAAGATCGAACTCATCGAGGGCAAGACGCCGCGCATCATCGACGCTCTCAAGACGGACCGCTGCGACGTCGGCTTCCTCAATCTTCCCATCCAGCTCGACGAGGAGATCTGTCTGACCGACACCGTCCTTCTCCTCGACGACATCTTCGTCGCGGGCAAGGCGTATGAGGAACTGCGGGGGAAGCCTCTCTCCATTCGGGAACTGCAGCATTATCCGCTCCTTCTCTTGGAGCAGAGCACGGTCGCGCGTTCGTCCGTCGACCACTTCGCCGAGAGCATGGGGGTCACCCTCTCTCCCGCCATCGAGGTCGACAGCTGGGGATTTCTGAAGCAGCTCGCCGAGCGCGGCATGGGCATCGGCTGCATTCCCCGCCAGTACGCCGCGAGGAGACTGGAAGAGGGGACCCTCTTCGAGCTGAACGTCTCTCCTTCCCTTCCGTCCCGCTCCGTCGGCATGGCGGTCCTCAAGAACACGAACCTTCCCTTCGCGCTCCGCCTCTTCATTAAGCTGTTCGAACATTGACCGAAAAACAGGGCAAACCCGCCCAAAACCGAAATTTTTTTCTCTTCCACCCCCATAGGGGTGGAAATTTTTTTGGATTTTTGGGGAAGAAAAGGGGGCTTTCCCGAAAAAAATCAAAAAATTATGATATTTCCCTTGACAGACTGTCATATAAATGGTACAATCATGTCATAAAAGATTATTACAACATCACGCAAACCCGTTACGCTTGTCATAGCGGTCCGTTACACTTTGGATCTGCCGCGGAATGCAGGAAGGAAAGCGGCAGGGGAGGAGTCACTCTATGAAACGAAAACCCATCGATCGCGCCGATCTTCTCATCGGAAAACATGATCGGATCAAGAAAAGGGGATATCGTACCCACTACATCTCGGGCGCAAGGCGGACGACGAAGCTCGTCGCGATGCTCTCGGCGACGGCGGTTGTCGCATACGGCGGATTCTCGATCGGTTCGGCGCTCTTCGGCGAGGCAGAACGCAACGTCGTCGACCTCGATTACGGCTCCGTCGTCTATGAAGTGGAGAAAGGGGAGACGTATGACGCCGACGACAGCTATTCGCCGATCGATATTTTCGGACGTCTGAACTGGACGTTCATGCAGCAGACCAAGTGGTACGGCGAGATGCACGGGATCGTCTCCGTCCCCATGATCAACATGGAGCAGGACATCACGACCTTCAAGCAGTTCGACCACAACATGCTCATCTCGGCGGACCTTACGAAGAGTTCGATGGTCAACGCCGCGCGTCAGTTCTGCTATCTCAAGGACCAAGACCGCGTCATCTGGCGGGAAGCGGTCGATAAAAAGGACCAGAATGGGCTGGATACCGTCTGGCAGACGGGTGAACCCGTCCGTACCATGACGATCGACGGGGAGAACGGCTTCAAGGCACAGAACGGCTTGCCCGCCTACGAGCTTTCCGTCTATGTCATCGAACCGAACTCCGTCCTCGGCTCGTCCGTAGAGGACAACGGCGACGGGACGTACACGGTCGCCTTCGACTTAAAACCCGAAAACTGGATCGACGGCGGCGTCACCAAGGGCGCGACCGCCTACTATATCAATCAAATGATCTTCACGGGCGGGCTTCCCGCAGCGCCCGTTTTCGATTCCCTCTCCGTCTCGTTCACCTACAACTCGGACTGGGAAGTTTTACATACGACGGTACACGAGGAGTATGACGCCCAGTACGGACCCATCTCCGCCCGTTGCGTCTCTGACTCGGGAACGGTCTATGAATACGACACCGTCCTCGCGGAGTCTGCCGCATTCGACGAATACTTCTCCGAATATGCGGACGGTCCCGTGAACAACGGCGCCGTCGAGAAGGAACTCGAGGGGACGGACTATCTCGTCGCGGCGTTCGGCGACGTCCTCGCGGGTCCGACGACGCTCTCCCTCGACCTTGACCTCAACGGGACCGAGGTGCTCGGCGGACTCTATCTCGACCTCGGCGGACTCGATTTCGCCAATCTCGACCTTGCAAACCTTGACCTCGGCGGGCTTTCCGCACGGCTGAAACTGGGGGACATCCTCAACCTTTGGCTGGACGGCGGCAAGGCGTATGTCCGCTACGGCAACCTGAAAGTCTCCCTGACCCTGTCCGACCTCATCGGCATGATCGCTCCGCCCGCACAGACGGACGGCTCCGACGGCTCCGAAGGGGACGGCGCGGGGACGGAGGGGCTGCTCGATGCGATCGTCAACGGAGAACTCGTCAAGGGAGAGGGGACGGCGGAACTGCACTGCGTCCTTCCTCTCCTCGGCATGGAAGTCAAAGTCGACTTCTATTTCCTGCAGGACGAGGACAAGAACATTTCGCTCGACTATGTCTCCGCGTCTCTCCCGATCGAGGGCTTCCCGATCGGCATCCGCGCCGCCTACACGGACGAGGAGATCCCCGCCCTCGGCGAGGCGGAAAAACCTTCCTATCCCGCAGTCCTTCCCTATGTGGATTCGGCGATCAAGCTCTTCACGGGGGAAGCTCTGCATGCAGACGTCGCCTATCTGGGCGACGGCTTCTCCGTGGAAGGCGGCATCGACCTCATGACCGAGTCCTTCGCCGTCAACGGCACGCTCTCCGTGACGATCGGCGACCTCTCCAAGACAGTCGGCATCGCCTACACGGGCGGCGAAGTCTACCTCAATTTGGACGGCATCAAACTTTCCGCCAATGTCGAGGAGACAGTGGCGCTCGTCAGCCAATTCCTCGGCGGGGGGAACACGGAACTTTCCCTCGACCTTTCCAAGCTCGTCGGCACCGTGCTCTCTCCCGAATTTGCCGAGACCCTTGCGACCTCGGAAGAGGACGGCACGCTCCGCATTCTTGTCGACGGCACCCAATTGTTGCAGGCGTTGGGACTGGGCTTCGATCTCGGCGATGCGGTCATCGGGATCGCAGACGGCAAGATCACGGCAAACGTCTATGACGCC
>CANQUD010000045.1 GCA_947626935.1 uncultured Clostridia bacterium
GGAGAGGGGTAGGGGAGTGGGTCACCTTATTCATACCCTCTCCATGGGAGAGGGGTAGGGGAGTGGGTCACCTTATTTCAAAAAATACTCTGGCAAATGATTATAGATATCTTCACAGACGCCCTTAAAATTTTGTCCCAACTCTATATTCGTATATCGAAGGACCGTTAATCCGTTGGAACGCAACCATTCGTCCCGCTTCGCATCATATTCGATCGAAGCGTCCTCATAGTGTTGTGCTCCGTCGAGTTCGATCACGAGCTTTGCCGCATTGCAATAAAAATCGACAATATAAGTTCCGATGACATATTGCCGATGAAATTTGCACGGAAGAAGCCGAAGAAATTGGTACCACAACTTCTTTTCCTCTTCCGTCATATTCCTGCGCAAAGATCTTGCTGCAGGAGTCAATTTTTGATTGTTTAAGTAGCGCATAGGAAAAATAAGGTGACCCACCCCCTGTCGCGATGCGACATCCCCCTCCCATGGAGGGGGTTCGTCTTGCTCCGCCCTTCATACCCCCTCCGTGGGAGCGCCCTTTCATACCCTCTCCATGGGAGAGGGGTAGGGGGGTGGGTCACCTCATCCCTTCATTCTTTCAAACGCCGTAAGGTCGGTCAGGTCGTAGCGGAGAGGGGTGACGGAGATATGCCCCGTCATCGTCGCGTCGGTGTCGAGTTCGGGGTCCGCCGTTCCCTCATACAGACATTTGAGCTTGGGCTGGATGTGTCCGTTCGGCAAAAATTCAAACTCATCGGTGTAAATGGCGGGACCCATCCTTGTCACGAGGATGTCGTCGCCCTTGTCGGGGAAATTCACGTTGACGATCTCCGCAAAGTCGAGCATTCTCCGCCGCACGATCTCGTCATACACCCTGCCGACGTTCTTGACGGCATTCTCAAAGGAGTTGAACGCGGCAGACAGCGCGATCGACTTAACCCCGCAGATCGCAGCCTCAAAGCACGCCGCGACCGTCCCCGAATAGTGGATGTCGCCGCCGAGGTTGGGACCGCAGTTGATGCCCGAAATGACGAGGTCGAACTGCTTTTTCATGCCGAGAATGGCGACGCGCACGCAGTCGGCGGGGGTGGAATCGACGCTGTACGCCTCGATCCCCTGAAAGACGTCCGACTTCTTCACTTCGTACGTCTCATGGATCTGAATGGAGTGACTCTTTGCGCTCTGCTGGACCTTGGGCGCGAACACGGTAACTTCGCCAAGCCCCTTCGCCCACTGCACGAGGAGCCGCAGTCCTTCCGCCTCGATCCCGTCATCATTTGTCAATAAGATCCTCATATTTGATCCCCATGTGTCGATTTGTATTCGCCGAGCAGCTTGTCGGCGTCGCGGATGAGGTCGTTCATCTCCTCAACGGAAAAGACGGTCGCGCCCGCCGCCATGTTGTGTCCGCCGCCGTGGTACTTGATGGCGAGGTCGTTGATCCCCAAGAATCTCGAGCGGAGCCGCACGCGGATGTTACCCTTTTCGACATTGTCGATGAAGGCGACCCAGATGAGACTGCCGCGGATCTTGGAGAGGTCTCCGACGACGTCGCTCGCCCCCTCGAGGGAGAGGGAGAACTTCTCCTGCACCGCCCGATCCATGTAGATATACGCGACGCCGTTCGGCGTGAGCTTGATGTTGTCATAGACGTACGACTTGAGCTTGAGTTTTTTGAAGTCCTCTGTGTAGAGGTTCGCAAAGAGGGTCTCATAGTCCACGCCGTAGTCGAGCATGGCGGCAGCGAGGCGGAGCGTCTCGCCCGTGACCCCTTCAAAACGGAATCTGCCGCTGTCCGTCACCATTCCCATATAGATGAACGCAGCCGCCTCGGGCGTGATCTTAAGCCGATCCTTGAACGTCACGCAGAAGTCTGCGATCATCTCGCACGCCGACGAGCGGAAATCTTCCACCCAGTTGACGTCGCCGTAGGGGTCCGCCTCGATGTGATGGTCGATCTTGACGATCTCCTTCGCCTTGCCGTAGGCGGAATTGGAGATCCGCTTCCGCGTGCCCGTGTCGATGACGATGAGAAGGGCATTTTCGTAGACCGATTCGGGCGGAGCGTCCTCTCCGCCGCAAAAGGAGAGGTATTCGGAAAAGTCCTCATCGACGAGGTAGATATGCTTTGCGGGATAGGTGTCGCGCAAAATCTTGCAGAGTCCCTTTGTGGAGCCGACCGCGTCGCCGTCGGGACGGATATGTCTGGAAATGACGATCGTTTCGTACGCTTCGATCTTCTCCAAAATGCTGCGTTTGATGTCCTCGTTCATGCTTCTTCCCCCGCAAGTGTATTCAGATCGTCG
This sequence comes from uncultured Clostridia bacterium, assembly GCA_947626935.1. Lineage (GTDB taxonomy): Bacteria > Bacillota > Clostridia > Christensenellales > Borkfalkiaceae > Gallimonas. Next base: position 2,307 of record CANQUD010000045.1, read on the forward strand.
AGGAGCAACATCGCCGTCTCCCGATCGGGCACGGTGCAGCCGCTCGCCTTCTTGTGCCCGCCGCCGCCGTATTTTACGGCAATGGGGTTGATATTATAGCGGTTGGAGCGGAGTTCGACATGCACGCCGTCGTCCGATTCGGTGAAATTCACCCAGATGAACACGTCCTTGATGTCGTGCATGAGGCTGACAAGTCCCGAGGAGACCACGGGCGCGGCATCGCTGTTTTCGGGCAGATCTTCCTTCGCCGTATAGATGTAGGCGACATTGTTCGGCGTGAACTTGATCTTGTGCATGTTGTCCGCTTTCTCGATGATCTTTTGGAAATCTTCGGCGTAGAGATTGTAGTAGAGCTTGTTGAGGTCGATGGGCTGGGAGAGCAAGAACGCCGCGAGGGTGAAGGTGCGGGCGGAGACGGAGTCGAACACGAATCTGCCGCTGTCCGTCACCATGCCCATGTAGAGATAGGTCGCGGAATGGACGGAGAGGCGGAGCTTTGTCTCCTTCGCGAACCAAGCGACAAGCCCGCACGCGCTCTCGCAGCTGCTCTCCACGACATCCACATCGGCGATCTTCTCGCAGTAGATGTGATGATCGAAGCGGAGCGTCTTTTCGGCAGTCTTGTACCGTTCGTCGCAGATGAGACGGGACGAACCGCAGTCGAGAATGATCGCAAGGGCGCCTCGGTAGGCTTCATCGGGAACTTCGTCCATCGGAATGTCGATGAAGGGGAGACGGGTCGGAACGTCGCCGACCATGTAGACTTCTTTCTCGGGAAAATTGTCCTTGATGAGGAAATACAGCCCGATCTGGCTTCCCATGGCGTCCCCGTCGGGATGCGCATGGCGATGAATGATGATGCGTTTGTACTTTTTGAGGAGCTTGTAGGCTTCTTTGAACATGCGAGTGGTCCTTTCCCCTTTGTTTTCTTTTTAGCTTTCTATTGTATCATATTTTCAAAGCTTTGTCAAGACTTGACAAAATCATGTGAAGCGTGTATAATAGGAAAACGCACACTATGAGGGGAAAATTATGAGAAAATACAGGATCCGTATCGGACTCGACGTAGACGACACGCTCTACGAATGCAATTCTTACGCCTTGGAGATCATCAACCGCCGCCATCCCGACGAGGAACCCATCCGTCTCGAGGAGATCAACGGCTGGGGCACGAGCGGCAGACATCCCGAGGAGCGCATCGCGCTCTATTCGGACCCCGAATTCGTCAGAACGCAGCCCATCACCGCGGGAGCGCAGGAGTTCGTCAAGAAGCTCTCCCAAATCGCCGACGTGTTCTTCATCACCGCCGTCCCCGCTTGCTGCATGAGCGCGAGGGCGGAGCGGCTCATACAGGATTTCCCCGAAGTTCCCGTCCGAAATATCATCATGGGGACGAGAAAAGACGTCATTTCGCTCGACATCATGCTCGACGACGGCGCCCACAACATCTCGAGTTCCCGCGCGGCATACCCTGTTCTCTTCAGAAAACCGTGGAACGCGAACCTCTCGGGCTTGCTCTCCGTCAACAGCTATGACGACTTTTTGCATTTCTGCGAGATGGTCCGCAATTCCTTCTCCGAAAAATTCCCCCGCCTGAACAGGGGGGGAGTCCTCTGCCTTGTCGGACCGTCGGGTTCGTGCAAGACGGAGATCGCAAGCGCTCTGACGGCGCTCGACGGGTTCGAGAAGCCCTTGACTTCCACCACCCGCCCCCGCCGCAAGACGGAAGGGGACGAGGCGTACCGCTTCATCGGCGAGGGGCAGTTCATTCGGGAGATGAACGAGGGCAACTATTTTGAGACGACGGTGTACAGCGGGTATCACTTCGGGACATCCGAAAAGGACATCGCTCCCATCGTGCAGAGAGGACACGTCGCCGTCATTCCCATCGACATCTGCGGCGCGATCACGCTCAAAAATCTCTACCGTCAGCATGCGATGCTCGTCTTTACGAGACGGGAGAGGGCGGAAGCGATCAAGAGCATCATCAGCCGCGACATCGACCTCGAGGACAAGACGCGGCGCATCATGTCGCTCGATTTCGAATACCGCAACAGCGAGGTCTGCGACGTCGAGATCAACGTCACCGACATTCCATCCGCCGTCGCCGAGATCGTCGCCCTCGTCCGTCAAAAACCCTGATTGCCGTATACCGCGGCGGGAAATTTCAAATTTCCCGCCGCGATTTATCATCCCACGTCCCGAAGTGAGACGTTCTGATTCTCCGTTTACACCGAAAAACAGGGGGGTTCACTTGAGTTGCGTAGAATCTCTTGGCTTTTCATAGAGAGTGGGATAAAATAATCATGCAGTAGCGATACCTGTAGGGAGCTTGTCAGAGTTGGCGGATCTCAACCGCAGGGGCTTGCTCCCTATTTTTTGTCCTCTTTCTGAAGATCCATTGACTTTTGTCGTTCATTCGCGTATCATAGAGACGTGGCGTCGGGGCAATTCCGACCGGACATAGAAGTCCATCCACATCAAGGGCAACGATCGTTGCCCTTGATCCTTTCGGCGGTGGTCAGAAGCATTGGGTCGCATGTCATGGCTTCATCGATCATGGCATTATTTTTCATTTACGTGGGGACATGATAAACACTTGACAATTTCTTTTATTTCTCCTATAATGTCATCGACGACTTTAAGAGAGTTGCTCCGCAACAGGGTTGGGCTGAGCCGCGAACCCACGAAAAACGATAGTCGACCGTTTTTCTGACCGTCCGCTTTACGGGCGGTTATTTTTATCATTCCGTTAGATACATTTCTCCCAAGTACAATTCTAATTCTCCATTTTTCGACATAGAGTAAAGTATCCTGTCGAAAAGGGGGATTTTTTCATGTGGAGCGAAATCGAAGAACGAGCGAAGAGAAACGGACAATACATCGTCAAAACAGGCTGCACGGTCCGTACCTGCGCCGAGATCCTCGGCGGAAGCAAATCCACCGTGCATAAGGACGTGACGGAGCGGCTGCCCGCCGTCGATATGGAACTCTATCTCAAGGTGAAAGAAGTCCTCGAGAAAAACCTTTCCGAGCGGCACATCCGTGGCGGCGAGTCCACGAGAAAGAAGTATGCGGGGAAGCATCTTCCGCATTTCTGCTGACGGAACGCCTCAACAGTACAAATTGTCCGTCTCCCGTCGGCGCTCATGTATAAAAAATCTTCCGATTCCCTAAATTATAGGCATGAAGAAGATCAAGGCAAATCCGCTCGGAAAGACGAGAGAGGAGCGGGAATCGTGCTTTCCCGACTGCGGCGGGGGGGAGCTTCGGCAATGACGGGTCGCTCCAAGGAAAATTACAACCGCAATTACATCAATTATGTCAACGCCTTCGACCCGCCGACACAGCATTTCAAGACGTGTTTGCGGGCATTCCTTGTCGGCGGGTTCATCTGCACGATCGGGCAATTTTTTCGATATATGCTCGAATTTGCGGGGCTTGAAGGGGACGTGCTCGCAGGGACGGTCTCTGTCATCCTCATCTTTTTTGGAACGTTCCTGACGGGACTTGGCGTGTACGATCGCATCGGCAAGAACGCGGGCGCGGGATCTATCGTGCCGATCACGGGCTTTGCGAACTCCGTCGCTTCTCCCGCCATCGAGTTCAAGACGGAAGGCTTCGTCTACGGCATGGCGGCGAAGATGTTTGTCGTCGCGGGACCCATCATCGTGTTCGGCGTGAGCGCGGGAGCCGCGGTCGGACTTCTGTATTGGCTGATCGCGCTGTAATTTGCGTGAAAATACTTGCAAAGGACGGCGAGGCGTGCTATAATGATTGCAGAAAAACAGACAAGGAGAAAATAGAAATGGCAAAGATCACGGCGGATACCCTCATCGCAGATTGCCTTGAGATGAACCCCAACGCAGCGGAGATTTTGATGGAAGCGGGGATGCACTGCTTCGGTTGCGCCCTTGCGCACGGCGAGACGATCGCGGAAGCGGTCGCCGTCCACGACAATGACCTCGACGCACTTCTGAAAAAACTCAACGAAGGCGTGGAATAAAAAAGCTGAAGCGGCGGCGCATCAAAGCGATGCGCCGCCGCTTTTCGAGTGACTTCATTTGATCGATCGGAAAAAGCGGACGGAGACCCGTCCGCTTTTGTCGTGTGTCGGGATTTCTTAAAAGAACCTCAAAATTGAACCCCATGTCTGCTATTTTATGATTTTTGACGGAATTCCGTCGCCGTCATGCCCGTCTCTTGCTTGAAAAACCTCGAAAAGTTGTGCGGCGAGGGAAAATTCAGATAGTATGCGACCTCGGTGACGGTATGGTCTGTCTCAAGGAGCAGTCTCTTCGCCTCGGACAGCCGCGTGTTGACGAGATACCGCTTGAGCGTGACGCCTTCCGTCTCATGGAACACCGCCGAGAGATACTTCTCGTGATACCCGAGTTCCCTTGCGATATCCTTCACCCGAATCTCCGAAAATCGATGAAAAGTGATGAAATTTTTGATGGAATTGACGAGCGTCTGCTGTGGAGGGAGTCCCGTTTCCCCCTCTGGATTCCCTGCAGCGAGTTCGAGAAGGAGCTGCGTCGCGAGATAGCGGGAACGCATGCTCCGCGGGTGTTCTGCTTCCGACCGAAGTAGCATATGCGCGATCGCGGAAATGCTTTCACGGTCGGAAAAAGCCGCATGGGGCGGAAGGGAGACGGAAGCGGGCAGCGCATCGCAGCGGAAATGCATCCAATAGAACCTGCATTTGCACACCCGTGTTCCCTTTTGCACCCGCGTGGGGGACATGATGAGATATTCTCCGTCCCGTACATGGTATTCCCTGTCGTCGTCGGCGATGAACAGCTCTCCCTCCGTCACGATCATCATTTCATACTCAAACAGCCGCCGCGTGAGATGTTTCCAGTCCTTTTGGGGAGAAATGAACTCTCCGAACCACAGCATATCGACGGGCGAGTCTAAACAGAAATGCAACATCTTACCTTTTGATACTCCCGTATTTCCTTATGAGATTGCAAAAATCTCCGATCCCACTATAATGATAGTATCATATTTCGCATATTTTTTCAAGCTTTGTGCGAAAAAGGGGGAAAGATTTCAAAATGAAACGAAAAAATGGCAAAAACTTGATGAAAGGACTGTTTGCTTCCTTACTTTGTGTGCCGTTGGCGTTCGGCGTGCTCGCAGGTTGCGGCGACAACGCTACGGGCGGCGGCGATACGGAAGGAGACGGTCAGCATGAGGGGACGGACGGTCCCGAGACGCCCGCACAAGAGGGAGAGATCTCCTTCACGGACATGTCGGAGACGGCAGTTCTCGACCCCTATGCGCAGAACGCGCTCGAGAAAGAGATCTCCTATCTTCTCTCTCTCGAACCCGACAGGCTCCTCTACAATTTCCGCGAAAATGCAGGCATTTCCGTCAAAAACGCATCCCGTTACGGCGGCTGGGAAGACAGTCTCATCGCAGGTCACACGATGGGACACTATCTGACCGCGATCGCACAGGCGTACGCCAACGGCGGAACGTCCGAAGCGTCGAAGAAGCTGCTCGATACGCGCATCAAGGTCATGATCAACTCCCTGCAGGAATGCCAGTACAAAGAGGACAATGCCGAGACGGGCGCAAAGGCGGGCTTCCTCTGGGGCGCGAACGCGACCAACCATAAAAAGGAAGTCGAGTTCCAGTTCGACAATGTCGAAAAGAACAGGACCAACATCACCACCGAGGCATGGGTGCCGTGGTACACGATGCACAAGCTCCTTGCGGGACTCATCGACGTTTACAACCTTGCGGGGAACGAGCGTGCGCTCGAAGTCGCAAAGGGTCTCGGCGACTGGGTGGCGAACCGCGTCGGGAATTGGTCGGAAGCGACGAGAAAGACCGTTCTCTCCATCGAGTACGGCGGCATGAACGACGCGCTCTACAACCTCTACGCCGTCACGGGAGACGTGAAATATGCCGTCGCCGCCCACCAGTTCGACGAGGACATTCCCACGCAGGGCACATTCGCAAGCTCTTCCATGATCGCCCGCATCATCGACGAGGATGAAAACTATCTCCGCGGACAGCATGCGAACACGACGATCCCCAAGATCATAGGACTTCTCAACTGCTACATCCGGACGAACGGAAAGACGGTCGAAGGGGTCACGAACGCGAAGGGGAGACTCTCCACGAAGGTCTATCTCGACGCCGCCGAAAAGTTCTGGACGCGCGTCGTCGAACATCACACCTATGCCACGGGCGGCAACTCCAACGACGAGCATTTTCAGGCGGATGACAGCCAGTGGGCGATCAGGTCCAACATCAACTGCGAGACCTGCAACGTCTACAACATGCTCAAACTGACGAGGATGCTCTTCTCTGTCACGAAGGATAAAAAATATCTCGACTATTACGAGAACGCCTACATCAACACAATCCTCTCCTCGCAGAATCCCGAAACGGGCATGACCACCTACTTTCAGGCGATGGCGCCGGGGTATTTCAAGGTCTACTCTTCCGAGTTCAACCACTTCTGGTGCTGCACGGGCAGCGGCATGGAGAGCATGTCCAAACTCAACGACAGCATCTATTACGATGCGGAAGGGGCGACGTACATCGCGATGTACTTGAGTTCCACCTATACTTCCGACGCCGTTTCCCTCAAGACGACCGCCGACCTCGAGACTTCGGACACCGTGACGATCGAGATTACGGAAGGCGCCACGACGCTGAAACTCCGCCGTCCCGACTGGACGACAAAGTTCGCCCTTCAGCTCAACGGGAAGGACGTCTCCGCCGCGGAGGATGATTTCGCTTCCGTCGAAGTGAAGAAGGGGGACACCGTCACCCTCACGCTCGGCAAGAACATTACCGTCCACACCCTGCCCAACGCAAAGGGCGTCTATGCGTTCAAGTACGGTCCCTACGTCCTCTCCGAACGTCTCGGCACCGAGAACATGACGACGACGTCCCACGGCGTACAGGTGTTGAAGGCGGCAAGCGCCGTCATCGGCAAGACGAGCTATCAGACGGAAGGGAACGATCTCGCCGCATTCAGGGCAAACATCAATTCGCTCATGACGAGAAACGCCGACGGCACATTCACCTTGAAGGGCGTCGAGGGCGGACCGCTTACCTATGTCATTCATTATAAACAGTATACCAACCGCTACGCCGTCTATCTGACGTTTGAAGGCGAGGAAGAGGGGACGGAACCAGACGTTCCCACCGTCGAGACGGAAGAGATCGAGGCGGTCATCCAGCCCGGACGGGGACAGTATGAGGGCGGCGGCTTCCTCGAGGACAACGGCTCCACGGGCAGCGACGCGGACGGACGCTATGCAAACGCGAAAGGCTCCTTCTCCTACTGGGTCGGCGTCGACAAGTCTGCACCCGAGAGCAATTACATCATGACTTCGCTCGTCAAGGCGGACAACGGAAAGACGCTCAAGATGAGTTCCAACGGAACGGTGTTCTATCAAAAGACGCTCAACTTTACGGGGAAGGACGACATCTATGATGTCTGCATTCCCATTCCGTCCACGATCGTCAACGCGGCGGCGGAGAACGAGAAGGGAGATCCCGCCGTCAAGGCGACCCGCATCAAGGTGACGGTCGAGAGCGCAAAGGCGGGGGAACCTTCGGCTGCGCTCCATACTTATTTCAAGACGGTGAAGATCGCCAAGACGCACGACGCGAGCCTCGCTTACTTTGTCGACTGCGGCGATTACAACGTCAACACCCTCTCCGCGGGCGATAAGTTCGGTCTCTGCAATTCCGTCACCGAACAGGCATACGGGACCGACCCGCTGACGGGCATGATGTGGGGCGTCTGGGATGAGGCAACGGCGGACACATGGGACGGCGGCGTTCCCGTCGAGGGAAGCGTCGCGACCAATTCCACATGGGCACAGGAGAATCAAAACCCGCCCGTGGATGACGGCGCCGCAAAGACACAGACCAACCGCTACACGAAAAACCAGTTCGAGAAGGGCTGGCAGACCCTGAAGATCGCCTATAAATTCGAACTTGCGGACGGGACCTATCGGGTGGAACTCTATTTCGCGAACCCGTGGAACTGCTCGGGACACGTCGACGTCTCCGCGAACGGCACGAAAGTGTTGAACGACGTCGCGACGGGGAGCGCCGTCACCTGCACCGTGACCGTGACGGGCGGGGAGCTGTTACTGGAATTCACCAACCCCGTGAACACCGCCGCAAACGACCTCTGCATCAACATCGGTTACATCAAGATCCTCTACACTTGATTTATAGACCGCACGACAGGGCTTCCCCCACGGGAAGCCCTGTCGCATACCCTCTCCATGGGAGAGGGATGTCGCACCGCGACAGGGAGTGGGTCACCGCATTTCCTCGCTGCCCCTTATAGGGGAAGTGCCCCGTAAGGGGCAAAGGGGTTTCAAAACCCTTCAGTCTCGCTTCGCTCGGCAGCTCCCCCTCAAGGGGGCGCCAAGGGGTAGGGGAGTGGGTCACCGCAGTTTTCCCAAAGCCTACCCCTTCGGGGGGGAGGCTCCCGCGCAGCGGGTGGTGGGGGGGATCGCACCGCATTTCCTTGTCGCCCCTCACAGGGGAGATGTCACGAGCAACGCGAGTGACAGAGGGGTTTAACCCCTTTCCCCTCGCAAGCTCGGGGACTTCCCCTACAGGGGCAGCGAGCAATCCCTCTCCGTGGGAGAGGGGTAGGGGAGTGGGTCACCGCATTCACCCCAGAGCCTACCCCTTCGGGGGGGAGGCTCCCGCGCAGCGGGTGGTGGGGGGGATCGCACCGCAGCTCTCTTGCCCACCCCTTGAGGGAAGAATTCTGCATTCTGCCAAAGATTGATAATCTTTGGCGCAAAATTCTTATAGCA
>CANQUD010000046.1 GCA_947626935.1 uncultured Clostridia bacterium
ACAGGAGCGAGCGCATTCTCTCGCGCGAGCGGTGACCGAATGCGGGTCTCTACCCGCATGAGACAGGTGGCACGGCGTAGCCGTGACGAATGGGGGGGATCTCAAACAAACCATTAAGGAGTCAATATGAAACTCATTCTTCTCGGTGCTCCCGGTGCGGGAAAGGGCACGCAGGCGACCAAGATCGCGGAGCGGTACGGTCTCGTCCATATCTCCACGGGCGACATCTTCCGTGCGAACATCAAAAAGGGCACGGAGATCGGTCTCCTCGCGAAGTCTTACACCGAACAGGGACTGCTCGTTCCCGACGAAGTCACCGTCGCCATCGTCAAGGACAGACTGACGTGGGACGACTGCAAAAACGGGTACCTGCTCGACGGGTTCCCCCGCAACCTGTACCAAGCCGAACAGCTCGATACGTTTGCGAAGATCGACGGCGTCGTCAACATCAACATCGACCATAAGCTCCTCATGGACCGTCTCTGCGGCAGAAGAGTGTGCAGGGATTGCGGAGAGAGCTACCATGTCTCCACGCTGAACGGCGTGACGGCCTGCGCAAGATGCGGCGGCGAACTCTACCAGAGAAAGGACGACAACCCCGAGACGGTGGGAGCGCGTCTTGCCGTCTACAACGAACAGACGGCGCCCCTCATCGACTATTACGGCAAAAAAGGACTCATCCTCAACTTCACGGGCAGCGAAGCGCCCGCCGAGGTGCTCTTCGAGGAAATCAAGAAAGTCCTCGACAAGCTTCAATGATCCGCCCCAAGACAGAAGAGGAGATCGCCCTCATGCGCGAACCCTGCCGCATCGTCAAGGAATGCCTTGCATTCGTCGGCGAGCGCATCGGCGCGGGCATGACGACGAAGGAAGTGGACGAACTCGTCTACCGCTTCATCAAGGCAGAGGGCGCCGAACCGAGCTGTCTCGGCTATTGCGGCTATCCCGCCTCCGCCTGCGTCTCCGTCAATGAGGTCGTCGTACACGGCATTCCCGACGGCAGAGTCCTCGAAGAGGGCGACATCGTCAGCGTGGATCTGTGTGCCTACAAGAACGGCTTTCACGGCGACGGCGCGAGGACCTTCCGCATCGGAAAGGTCAGCGAGGAGAACGACAGGCTCGTCCGCGTCACCGAGGAGTGCTTCTTCCGCGGCATCGACGGCTTGAGGGCGGGAACGCCTCTCTACGACATCAGTTACAAAGTTCAGGAACATGCCGAACGCAACGGATTTTCCGTCATCCGCTCCTACACGGGGCACGGCATCGGACGCGAAATGCACGAGGACCCCGCCGTTCCCAATTTCGGAAGAAAGGGGACGGGACCGAGGCTCGAAGCGGGAACGGTCATCTGCGTGGAGCCGATGATCGCCGCGGGCGGCTGGCGCGTCAAAGTCAAAGGGGACGGCTGGACGGCGTACACGACGGACGGGAAGTGCGCGGCGCATTACGAAAACACCCTCGTCGTCCGCGAGGACGGTGTGGAAATTCTGACACTATAAAGGGAGAGAATATGTCGAAAGACGACGTAATTGAAGCAGAGGGCAGAGTCATCGAGGCGCTTCCCAACGCCACCTTCAAGGTGAAACTTTCCAACGGGCACGTCATCACGGCGTATATCTCGGGAAAGTTGAGAATGAACTATATCCGCATCATCGAGGGAGACGCAGTCAAGCTCGAGATGAGTCCCTACGATCTGACAAAGGGACGCATTACTTGGAGAAGCAAGAATTAAATTCGATGAATTCTTTTTGAGAACAAAAAGAATTCATCGAGGGGTCAGTTCCCGTCATTCACTGCTGCTCCGCCGCCGCGGCTTCCGCCTTTCATTCAGACATTAAGCCTGCGGTAGCGTTGCAAATTGGGTGCGCTTAAGCGGGGAGACCCCGCTACGCGCAGTCATTTGAATTGCCCGACCGCAATTTTCATGAAAAGGGCGGTTCCGCAGGGCAAGAACTCAAATAAAACAAAGAGGTAAATATCATGAAAGTCAGACCTTCCGTCAAACCCATGTGCGACAAGTGCAAGGTGATCAAGAGAAACGGCAAAGTGATGGTAATTTGCTCCAAAAACAAGAGCCATAAGCAAAGACAGGGCTAAAATCGATTGACTTGCACGGAAAGATTTGTTATAATGACAGATGCGGTCTATGGAAGATCGCACAAAAGAGATGCAATTTAGGCTGAATTTCCGCACGGAATTGTGCGGAAAGTCGGCTTGCTTTGCGTCTTAAACCATGATTTTGAAAATAAACGCGCCCCGATAAGGTATTTTCCACTGCCGAAGCGGGGAAGGCGACTCCATATAAAACCAAAAACATTACCGAAAAAAACGGAGGAAACAATCAATGGCACGTATTGCCGGTGTGGATCTACCGAGAGAAAAGAGAATTGAAATCGGTCTCACCTACATTTACGGAATCGGTCTCACCACGTCCAAGAAGATCCTTGCAGAGACGGGGATCGACCCCGACACGAGAGTCAAGGACCTCAACGAAACGGACGTCTCCAAACTCAGAGAATATATCGACCACCACTACACCGTGGAAGGCGAGTTGAGAGGACAGGTGAGCCTCAACATCAAACGTCTGATGGAAATTGGCTGCTATCGCGGCGTCCGTCACAGAAAAGGTCTGCCCGTCCGCGGACAGAGCACCAAGCGCAACGCGAGGACCCGCAAGGGACCCCGCCGTACGGTCGCGAACAAGAAGAAGTAAGGAGTTAGACAAATGGCTGAAAAGAAAAAGACAGTTGTATCGCGCAAGCGCAAAGAACTGAAAAAAGTAGATAAGGGACAGGTTCATATCCAGTCCACTTTCAACAACACCATTGTCACCTTTACGGATATGAGCGGAAACGTCATCTCATGGTCGAGCGCAGGCGCCCTCAAGTACCGCGGCTCGAGAAAGGGAACTCCCTTTGCTGCGCAGATGGCGACGGAAACGGCTGCAAAGGCTGCAAAAGAGCACGGGCTTCGCTCCGTCGAAGTCTATGTGAAGGGTCCCGGCGCAGGCAGAGAATCGGCGATCAGAGCGCTCGCGAACTGCGAGCTGGAAGTGACGCTCATCTCCGACGTGTCGCCCATTCCTCACAACGGTTGCCGCCCGCCCAAGCGCAGAAGAGTATAACAGGAGGAAATTTCAATGGCTGTTTATAGAGACGCAAAATGCAAGCTTTGCAGACGCGAAGGCTCCAAGCTCTTTCTGAAGGGCGAAAAATGCTACATGGAGAAATGCCCCTTCAATAAGCGCCCGCTTCCTCCCGGACAGCACGGCGCAGGCAGAAAGAAGGTCTCCGAATACGGGCTTCAGCTCCGTGAAAAACAAAAGACCAAGCGCATCTACGGCGTTCAGGAAGGGCAATTCCGCCACTACTACGAAGTCGCAGACCGTATGAAGGGTGTCACGGGCGAAAACATGCTCTCCCTTCTCGAGAGACGGCTCGACAACGTCGTGTTCCGCATGGGCATCGGCGTGTCCCGCACGCAGGCGAGACAGCTCGTCAACCACGCCCACTTCACCGTCAACGGCAGAACGGTCACCGTGCCTTCCTACAGCGTGAAGGCGGGGGACGTCATCGCCGTCAAGGAGACGAAGAAGGACAACAAATTCTTTGAGCAGATCAAAGGGATGAAGGTCGCAAATATGCCCAAGTGGCTGGAGTTCGACCCCGAAAAGCTGGAAGGCAAGGTCTTGGCGCTTCCTACCCGTGAGGATGTCGATAGCCAGATCGCGGAGCATATGATCGTCGAGTTGTATTCCAAGTAACCGTGAAAAGGAGGTAGCCCTATGATAGAAATGGATATGCCCAAGATCGAGGTCACGGAAAACGAGGAGAAATCGTACGCGAAGATCGTCGTCGAACCGCTCGAAAAGGGATTCGGTCTTACAATAGGAAACTGTCTGAGGAGGATCCTGCTCTCCGCGCTCCCCGGAGCCGCGGCGCAGGGGATCAAGTTCATGGACGGGACCGTCAAGCACGAGTTTTCCTCCATTCCCGGCGTCAAAGAGGACGTTACCGAGATCATCCTGAATCTGAAACTCCTCGCGATCAAGACAAAAATTACCGATAAGGACTATACCAAGACTCTCCGTCTCACCGTCAACGGTCCCGCCGTGGTGACCGCTGCGGACATCTCGCAGGACGCGGAAGTCGAGATCATCAACTCCGACCAGTACATCTGCACGGTGGACGCGGGCGGAAAGCTCGACATGGAGATCACGATCGGGCGCGGCAGAGGGTACCATCCCGCAAAGGACAACAAGCAGCCCGTCATCGACTATATCCCGATCGACTCCATCTACACGCCCGTGCAGAAGGTCAACTATCAGGTCGAACCTGCCCGCGTCGGTCAGAACATCGACTACGACAGGCTCACGATCGAGGTCTGGACGGACGGGACGTTCTCGGGGAAAGAGATCGTCTCCTTGGCTGCAAAGATCATGCAGGACCATATCAACCTGTTCGTCAACCTCTCGGATACCATCAAGGATATGGATATCCTCGTCAAGACGGACGACGACAAACAGCAGCAGATCCTCAACATGAAGATCGAGGACATGGACTTCTCCGTCCGTTCCTACAACTGCCTGAAACGTGCAAACATTCACACTGTGGAAGACCTCATCCGCAAGACGGAGGACGAGATGCTCAAGGTTCGCAACCTCGGCAAGAAGTCTCTCGACGAAGTCATGCAAAAACTCGAACAGTACGGTCTTTCGCTCGAAAAAAAGGAGGATTAAAAGATGCCCGGTAAACTTGGCAGAACAACGGAGCAGCGACTTGCAATCTTGAGGAACTTGGCGTCGCAGCTCCTTTGGTACGGTAAAATCGAAACGACGCAGGCAAGAGCCAAACAGCTCCGTCCCTATGTCGAGAAACTCATCACCAAGGCGGTCAACACCTACGACGACGTCGTCGAGGTCGAAAAGGTCGCCAAGGACAAGAAGGGCAAGGAGATCAGGACCAAGACGTATAAGGACGGTCCCAAGAAGCTTGCCGCCCGCCGCGCGGTCATGGCAAAGACCTATGACCTGCAGGAGATCAAGGACTTCAACGAGAAGAAGAGCGATTTCAAAAAGCGCACGGCGGATCATCAGCATCCCCTGATGGAGAAGCTCTTTGACGAACTTGCGCCCAAGTATGCGCAGAGAAAGGAAGAGCTGGGTCAGGGCGGCGGATACACGAGGATCTATCTCCTCGGCGAGCGCCGCGGCGATGGCGCAGAGACTGCCATCATCGAACTTGTATGACGGAAAAACACCCTTATGGGGTGTTTTTTTGAGGGAAAAAGGATGCGTTTCGGAAAGATCACAAGCGAAAAAGAGCTTGAAAACAGGGTGGAAGAGCTGGGATTTTTGCCCTTCTTCCGCAACGAGATCGAGGGGTTTTCCATCGAGGAGATGACCCCGCGGGAGCTGTGGTTCTCGGACGAGGAAGGTCCGTGGGAGTGGAAGGGACCCGTCATCCGCGGCACGGGCTGCGCGTACGGGAAATTCTTCAAGGGCAAGGCGATGTACGTCTCCGCCCGCTTCTTTCCCGACTTTGCGAATTACCGCCGCGACGGCTATGACTACGACGCCCGCGTCGACGAGGGGATCGCCCGCCGCAGGGACACCTTCCTCATGGAAGAATTGTGGAAAACACCCTCGCTCATCTCCAAGGAACTCAAGGCGAGGGTGTGCTTTACGGAAGACCGCAAGAAGGGGTACGAGGGATCGCTCACCCATCTCCAGATGATGTGCTATCTCAACATCGCCGACTTCGAGTACGCCGTCGACAGAAAGGGGAAGCCGTACGGCTGGGGTCTCGCCCGCTACACGACGCCCGAAGCGTTTTTCGGGCAGGCGTTCCGCGACACGGTCTACCGAAAACAGCCCGAGGCGTCCAAACAAGCGCTCTTTTGCTATCTGAAGGGCTTGCTCCCGCATGCCTCGGACGGGGACATTCTGGCGTTGATAGGATAAGATCCCGAAGCACCGCTCTGGCGCCCGCTCCGTTCCATTCCAAACAAAAAACGCCTTATGGGCGTTTCATAGGGTTCCAAAATGAAGCGGTTTGACGGTTCGTCAAACCGCTTTTCCGTCCCGCGAAAACGGACGGCGCACGATCGGAAAGAACTTTTTGTTTTGTTGATTGAAAATCATTGACTTTCATTCAGCGAATGTGGTAAAATAAAAATACCAAATCATTCGGAGGGAATTTACGATGATCGAACAGGTTCTTTCGCGTCGCAAAGCGTCATTCGGCGTGAAGCTCACGGTAAAGACGCTCATTTCGCTTGGAGTGATCGCGCTTGCGGTCCTTCTTCCGCAGCTTGTGCATCTTGCGCTCGGAGCCACCGGCGGGATGCAGTGGCTGCCCATGTATCTGCCCATCCTTCTCGGCGGTTGCTTGCTCGGCTGGGAATGGGGGTTGGGCGTGGGGGGCCTCTCGCCTCTTGTCAGCTTTGCGATCACTTCGCTTGCCGGTAGCCCCATGCCCGCCTTGGCTCGTCTGCCCTATATGATCGCAGAACTTGCGGTATTCGGGGCTGTTTCGGGACTCTTTTCGCGCAGAATCGCCGAAAACGGCTGGATGGCGTTCCCTGCGGTCCTTCTTGCGCAGGTTTCGGGCAGGCTTGTATTCCTCGCTATCGCCGCCATTTTTGAGAGCGTTTCTCCGCTCTCGGCGGGAACGGTTTGGTCACAGATCCAGACGGGACTTTTGGGCATGGTCCTGCAAGCCGTTGTCGTACCTTTCCTTGTGCTGGGACTGCGCCTGCTTCTGATCAAAGACAAGGGATAAAAGAGAATGTCTGAAAAAATGACGAATCGAAAACTCGCCGCCTTGGAGACAAAGAGAAAACTGCTGGAGACGGCAAAGGGTATCATCCGCGAAAAGGGACTGGTCAACACGTCCGTCGAGGAGATCACAAGGGCGTGCGGCGTTGCGAACGGGACGTTTTATACCTATTTCAAGCGCAAAGAGGACGTAGTTTTTGCGATCAGCCACGACATGTTTCGTGAGATCTACGAAAAGGCGCAGAACCACGACGGACCGTTTATGGATCGGTTGGCGTTTTATATGGTCACGTTTTCGGGACACATTGAACGGGACGGACTCAAACTCTGTCAGGAATGGGTGCGCAATACCGTTGACCCCGAACTCGTGGAAAACCCCTACGACAAGGAAAAACTCCGCATGGACAACGATTCCATGAAGGGAATGATACAAACGGGCGTCGAGAGGGGGGAACTCAAACAAGATACGCCGACCGACGCGCTCGCCGATGCCTTGACGGACGTCATTTACGGCGAAATGCTCTGCTGGGATATGTCGGGCGGCGCGTACAGTTTTGAGGAGCGCACCAAGACGTTTTGCACGATGTTTCTGCCCGCAATGATGAAGCCGTACCTGAATGAAAAATGGGAAAACAACGATGAGTGAAATCAAAAAATTGGGATTCGGACTCATGCGGCTGCCGCAAAACAGCGCGAATGGGGCTGATATCGACATGGAACAATTCAAGAAAATGGTAGACCTCTTTCTTGAACGGGGATTTACCTATTTCGATACATCCTACGTTTACCACAACGGCGCGTCCGAGACGGCGATCCGCGAAGCCCTCGTAAAACGTCATCCGAGGGACAGCTTTCTGCTTGTGTCGAAGTTTCCCACCTTCCAGATGCCCGCGGAGGACAGAGTGGAAGAAATTTTCAACGAACAGCTTGAAAAGTGCGGCGTGGAATACTTTGACTACTATCTCTTGCACAACCTCAACCGCTATCTATATCCTGCGGAAGTGAAAGCCTGCCACCTGTTCGATTATGCGAAGAAATGGAAAGAACAGGGAAAAATACGCCACATTGCTTTCTCTTACCACGACGATGCGGAACACCTCGATCAAATTCTTACCGAACACCCCGAGGTGGACGCCGTGCAAATTGTATTGAATTATTACGATTGGGAAGAACCGTTCATTCAGTCGAAAAGGTGCTACGAAGTGATCCGCAAACACGGAAAGCGTGTCATCGTCATGGAACCCGTCAAGGGCGGTGCGCTTGCCCGCGTCCCATCGGGCGCGGAGCATATCCTCAAAGGTATGGACAAAAACGCTTCTCCTGCGAGCTATGCGATACGGTTTGCCGCCTCGCGTGAGGGCGTGCTCGCTGTTCTCTCCGGCATGAGTAATCTCGCGCAGGTCGAAGAAAACACGGGCTTTATGCGAGATTTCAAACCCTTGAACGAAGCGGAAGAACGCGCCTTAAAAGAGGTCAAAGCACAATACCAAAAGACGTGGAAGTATCGTTGCGACAATTGGTCGGCATTGGACGACAACGCTTACGGTGTGCCGATTTCGGGGATCATCCGAGCATATAACAGTATGTTCATACAGCCCGATCCTTTTTTCTCGGCAGAACTCAATTACTATAAAAGTTTCCGCTCCGCCTACGATCTTGCCTTCGAAACGGGAGATTACTCCAAAGAGACGGCGAAGATCGGCGGCGCGTTCGATGTGACTGCCGCCCTCAAAGAAGCCGTAAAAACGCAGACAGAAAACAGCTTTCAAGACTATATGGATTGATCGGCAGGGCATTCACGGCGCAAAGACAAGCGCAAGCATCGGTGCAATCAAAAAGTATCGGAACGTGATAAAAAACCCGACGGGGAGATCTTTCCCCGTCGGGTTTTGCTTATTTCATGAATGCAAGGAAGGCTTTGTAGTTGCTGTAGAGGTCGGCTTTGGAGATCACTTCCCACGGCGCGTGCATCGAGACGACGGGGACGCCGAGGTCAACGGTGTCGATGTTGAGCTGGGCGACGAACTTCGCGACTGTCCCGCCGCCGCCGATGTCGACCTTGCCGAGTTCCGCCGTCTGCCAGACGACGCCCTCATCCGCGAACATCTTTCTGACTTCTCCGATAAATTCGGCGTTGGCGTCGTTGCTGCCGCTCTTGCCCCTTGCGCCCGTGAATTTGCACATCGCCGTGCCGCAGGAGAGAATGGCGGAATTCATCTTCTCGTACACGCCCGCAAAGTTGGGGTCGTACGCCGCCGTGACGTCCGACGAGAGACACTTCGAATGCGCCCTCACCTTCCTGAAATTGGCGCCGAGCGCGAGGGAGATCTCTTCCATCAGGTCCTCATAGATCTTGGACTGGATGCCCGTGTTGCCCTCGCTGCCGATCTCTTCCTTGTCGACGAGCATCGCAAGCACGGTGTGGGGCGTCTCATTGCCGAGGACAGCCGTCAGCGCGGGATAGGCGCACACCCTGTCGTCATGTCCGTAGGAGCCGATGAGCGCCCTGTCAAAGCCGACGTCGCGGGCGGGGAAGGCGGGAACGGCGGACAGCTCCGCGGAGAGGAAATCTTCCTCTGTGACGCCGTACTTTTCGTTGAGGACGTTGAGGACGTTGAGCTTGATCTTGTCGCTGACCGCATCATCGGGATAGGGCAGCCCGCCGACGAGCACGTTGAGCTGTTCCCCCTCGATGAGCTT
The DNA here is from genome assembly GCA_947626935.1 of uncultured Clostridia bacterium. Lineage (GTDB taxonomy): Bacteria > Bacillota > Clostridia > Christensenellales > Borkfalkiaceae > Gallimonas. The sequence continues at coordinate 9,479 of CANQUD010000046.1, forward strand.
GTTTGCCGAGCCGCTCATCTGTTCGCCGCCGAGATGGGGGAGAAGGTCGTTGATGTAGAAAACGGGATCCTTGGGGTCCTCTCCGACCTTGACATTGACTTTCGTCCCGTCCTTGAGGATGACGACGCCGTGCAGGGCGAGCGGGACCGCCGTCCATTGATACTTCTTGATGCCGCCGTAGTAGTGGGTCTTGAGGAACGCCATGCCGCTGTCCTCATAGAGGGGATTTTGCTTGATATCCACTCTCGGCGCGTCGATGTGCGAGGCGATGATGCGGAGACCGTCCTCTTCGAGGGGGAGCGTCCCGACTCTGAACACGACGACGGACTTGCCGCGGTTGACGAAATACTTCTTGTCCCCCGCCTTCAGGGCATCGCCGAAGTGAAATTCGGTGAAGCCGTGCTTTTGCGCTTCCGCGACCGCGTATTCCGTCGCCTCGCGCTCCGTCTTGGCGGCGTTGAGGAAGGCTTTGTAGCCCTCGGCATAGGCAAAGATCGCCTTGCGCTCCGCCTTGTCTGCAACTTCATAGTAATTTTGTTTTTGATAGGCAAGCTCCTTCTGGAGCGTCTGCCCCTTGCTCTTCTTTTCCGACATGATATCCTCCGCTTTTTTGATACCATAGATTATAGCACATAAAACAAAATCGGGCAACAAAAAACCGTTGCAAACACTGCAACGGACGGAAAATTACCGCTGATTCTTCCCCCTTGGCGCCCCTTTTAGGCGAAGTGGCGAACGGGTGCGAACACCCTCGCTGCCCCTGTAGGGGAAGTGGCGAACGCAGTGAGCCAAAGGGGTTAAACCCCTCTGTCTCGGCTACGCCTCGA
>CANQUD010000047.1 GCA_947626935.1 uncultured Clostridia bacterium
CATGGGAGGGTGGAGCGGCGCAATTCTGCTCAACAGTCCAGTGGACTGTGAGCTGCGCCGCGACATGAGGCGTGGCAACGCCGAAGGGCTTTGCGGCGGTCCCTGCCGCCCAAAGGTAGGGGTGTGGGTCACCGCAGCCGTTCATTCAGAGCGAAGCGAAGAATCCCAGCAAACGGGCGGAGCGACATTGTACCCCGTGGGTTCAATGGGATGCTTCACGTACGTTCAGCATGAGCGTGCGGGCGGGGCAGCATGAGCACGGCGGCGGTCCCTGCCGCCCAAAGGTAGGGGGAGTATGTCTCACTCTCCTTCTCTACCATGTCTTTCCCTTCGGGTATTGCACGCGGAAGGTCTCAAACTTCTCTCCTTTCTGCTGAAGATACATCTTTCCTTCGCCGTCGGCGGTCAGAACGAGCACCCGTTTCGTCCGTTTCACACCGTGCTGCTCCAAAATTTCCTCAAAAAATTCCCGCTCCAGTCCCATGATCTTGAGATTCTTTTCATCGAACTTCCCGTTGTCGATGACGACGAGGGGGAGAGAGGTCTGCATTTCCTCATACCCTTCCTTGGGGAGCGCCGAAAAGGTCCCGTTCGACTCATAGAGCGCATAGTCCACGCAGTCGAGGGAGAAATATCCCGCCGTGCGGAGAGACTCGATGAGGTCGCTGACGTCGAGATTGTTCTTTTTGAGCTGATAGTCGTCGATGCCGTTCTTGTTGACGACGAGGCTCGGCTTCCCGCTGATGAAGGACTTGAGCGGCTTCAATTTGAGGTCGAGCAGGGTGACGATCTCGTGGAGCACATAGATTGTGATGACGGAGATGACGCCGTAGAGGAGCGGAATGGACGTGTCCGCCATCGGGATGCAGGCAAGTTCGGCGATGAGAAGGGTGATGACGAGTTCGAAGGGCTGCATTTCGCCGATCTGCCGCTTCCCCATGAGCCGCATGATGAAGAGGAGCGTCACAAAGATGATGGCGGTGCGGATGATGACGAGAGTCATGATGATAGTTTTTCTCAACCCGAAAAATCTATGTAAAAAAGTTGATTTTTGGGGGCGTTCGTGCTATGATGTTCCCGAAGAGTAGCCAAGGCGCGTTAAGTGTTGCGAAACGGGACGTTGTTCGCAAACGAAAGGGCAAGACGGAAGCCCTGCGGTGCCGCGGCGCGTCCGCTCGTCGGCACAAACTTCGCTTCGGACCCTTCGCACAAGCGAAAGGGCAGGTGCGCTCCGTTGTGCCTCCTCTTCGCAAAAATCTTCCTTCGGGATCTTTTTTGCGATCGTCGCGGACCTCTCCTTAAAGGGAGGTTTTTTCTTATGGAAAAAGAAGGGAAATTTCAACCCGTGTGGAAGCGCGTGCTCTTTTCCGAGGTCATTCTCGAAAAGTCTCATGCGCAGAAGATCGCATGGATCGCCGTGGTGGCGGCGCTGTGCACCCTCGCCAACTTCGCCGAATTCAAGTTCGCCGACATCCAATTCTCGCTCACGCTCTTCGCATCCATGCTTTCGGGCATCCTCGTGGGTCCGCTCTTCGGCTTTGTCGCGGCGATGCTCGGCGATTTTTTGGGCTTTGTCGTGAACAGCTGGGGCTTTCTGTACATGCCGTGGGTGGGACTCACTTGCGCGACGGCGGCGTTTCTCGCGGGGATCGTCATGAAGCTCCCTTTGCGCTTCCGCGGGGGCGGATACGTAAAGCTCGCCCTCGCGTGCGTCTTGGTCCTCGCCGTCTGTTCGGTCGGGATCAACACGACGGGATTTTATCTCTATTATACGCAGGTGGGGTTCACGTCGAAGTCTCTCTCCCTCATTGAGGAACACTTCGGCACAAACAGCTATCTCGCCTATGCGCTCGTGCGGCTCCTCTTCATGGGGCAGATCTGGAACAGCCTCTTCAACTATGCGCTCTTGTTTCTCGCGGTGCCCCTTCTCAACGCCGCAAAGCCGCTCAAGATCGACATTCATTGAAGGAAAACTTTGTGCAGGGGACGGATAGGGTTGACTTTCTTCCCTCAAATGGTATATAATAGTCCCGACACCCGCGAAGGAGGGCTTATGCTGTCGTCTCTGCTCGCCGAGGACGCCCTCTTCGGCGCAAACGAGAGGGGAATCATCCTCTTCGGTTTCGAAATCTACTATTACGCCATCGGCATCGTCTGCGGCATCCTGCTCGCGACCTTTCTCTCCGCGCTCCTCATGAAGCGGCGGAACATGTCGACGGACTTTATTTTTACGCTCTTCATCTTCTGCATTCCCTCGGCGCTCCTCTGCGCGAGGCTCTACTACTGCATTACCGACGGCATGCATATCTCGCAGTGGTTTTCTTGGGACAGCATCCGCAGCGGCGGACTCTCCGTCATCGGCGGCGTTCTCGGCGGCGTCACGGCGGGGCTTGTCGTCTGCCTCGTCAAGAAGGTGAACTTCTTCCGCGCGGCGGATTGCGTCGTCGTCACCATCCTCGTCGCACAGGCGATGGGGCGGTGGGGGAATTTCTTCAACATGGAAGTGTACGGCGCCAAAGTCGCGAGCGACTCCATGAAGTGGTTCCCCTTCGCCGTCCCCGTCAGCAACGTGTTCAAGACGGGCATCGGCGCCTTCTCCGACCCCCGCGCCGAGTGGCACTACGCCTTTTTCTTCTATGAAATGCTCCTCAACCTCGTCGGGTTCGGACTGCTCTACTCGGCGGCATGGTTCTGGAACAAAAAGCCCAACGGCGTCCTCATGTGCGGCTACTTCGTCTGGTACGGTCTCGTCCGCTCGGTCATGGAGCCGTTGAGGGACCCCAACTATGTCCTCAAGGGCGGCGGCGTGCCGTGGAGCCTCGTGACGTCCATTCTGATGTTTGTCGGCGGACTTGCCGGGATCGGCGTGCTGCTCTTTCTCAATTACAGGAAGGAAGGCGCCCTCATCGGCAGCAAGCGGGGGGACCCCTGCGGCATCACGGAGTATCTGACCCCCTACAAGGACGATACGCCCTACTATTCCAAGATCAACATGATGGGGAAGAACTATCCCCCGAAGCCCGAAAAGGGGAAGTCGCCCACCCCCCTACCCCCCTCCCAAGGAGGGGGTAAAGAGAGTCCCGACCCCGCCTCTCCCGTCATCCCGAGCGAAGCCGAGGGACCCGACTCCGCCTCTCCCGTCATCCCGAGCGAAGCCGAGGGACCCGACTCCGACCCTTCCGTCATCCCGAGCGAAGCCGAGGGATCTCGTCCCGACTCCGCCTCTTCCGTCATCCCGAGCGAAGCCGAGGGATCTCGTCCCCAAAGCGAGGGGACCCCTCAAACGCAGTCCAAGGAGAAAGAATCATGAGAAATCTCACCCTTTTGACCGACCTCTATCAACTGACGATGGGGCAAGGGTATTTTCAGGAAGGAAAACACGAGGAGACAGCCGTGTTCGACGTCTTTTTCCGTCCCAACCGCCTCATCACTTACTCCGTGGCGGCGGGCATGGAACAGGCGGTCGAATACCTCGAAAATCTCCATTTCGACGAGAGCGACCTCGCCTATCTCCGCTCCCTCGGCATCTTCAAAGAGGACTTCCTCGCCTACCTCAAGGACCTGCATTTCACGGGGGACGTCTATGCCGTGCAAGAAGGGGAGATCGTCTTTCCCTATGAACCCATTCTGACGGTCAAGGCACCCATGATACAGGCGCAGCTCGTCGAGACGGCGCTTCTCACCATCATCAACCACCAGACCCTCATCGCATCCAAGGCATCCAAGATCTGCGCCGCTGCGCAGGGGGACGTCGTCATGGAATTCGGTCTCCGCAGGGCGCAGGGGGCGGACGCGGGCGTATACGGCGCACGGGCGGCGGTCATCGGCGGCTGTACTTCCACATCCAACGTCATCGCGGGGAAGCTCTTCTCCGTACCCGTCGCGGGGACGATGGCGCACAGCTGGGTCATGAATTTCCCGTCCGAACTCGAAGCCTTCCGCGCCTATGCAAGGAGCTTTCCCGACAATTGCCTTCTCCTCGTCGACACTTACGACACCCTCAAGAGCGGCGTCCCGCACGCCATCGAGGTATTCAAGGAACTCCGTGCGGGCGGGCATGAGCCGAAGGGCATCCGTCTCGACTCGGGGGACCTCGCCTACCTCTCCAAGGCGGCGCGGAAGATGCTCGACAAGGCAGGATTCGAGAACACGGTCATCTGCGCTTCGGGCGATCTCGACGAATATCTCATCCGTTCCCTCAAGGAACAGGGAGCGAAGATCGACAGCTGGGGCGTCGGCACGAAGCTCATCACGAGCGCCGACCTTCCCGCCCTCGGCGGCGTCTACAAACTTGCGGCGGTCTACGACGAAGAGGGGAAGGAGATCCCCAAGATCAAGCTCTCCAACACGACGGAGAAGATCACGAACCCTTCCTTCAAGGAAGTGTACCGCATCTACGACAGGGAGACAGACAAGGCGATCGCCGACTACATCACCCGCTTCGACGAGGAAGTGGACGAATCGGAGCCTCTCCTTCTCTTCCACCCCGTCGACACATGGAAGCGCATGACGGTGAAGAACTTCCGCGCGAGAAAGCTGCGGGTCCTTCTCGTCAAGGGCGGAAAGCGCACCTGTGCGCCCCTTCCGCTCACGCAGATCAGACAATATTGCGCCGAGGAAAAGGGCAGATTCTGGGAAGAGTATACGAGGCAGGACATGCCGCATATCTATAAAGTGGACTTGTCCCCCAAGCTCTATGAACTCAAGCGCGGCATGGTGGAAAAGTACGGAAAGGGAGATTGAGGCGTGCTGTTCAAGCTGTATACCGAAAAAGATGTAAAGAGACTTGCCGCCCGCCTCAAAGAGGAATACGGCGCGGCGCTCGACAAGCGGAAGGAAGCGGAAGAGGCGCTCAAAGAGGAAAACCGCACCCTCAAAGCCCGCATCCTCGAGCTGGAAAACGAGCGGTCGGGGGCGTTTGCCGCCTTCCAAGCCGCCGAGCGGGAGAAGGAGAACGCCCGCAAGGCAGGGGAAGCCGAACTCGAGAACGACAGGCGGGAGCTTGCCCTTCTCAAGGAGAAATGCCGCCTTACGCTCATCAGGATGGAGCAAAAATATCCCGACGAAGAGGACACCCGCATGCTGCAGGCGTTCCTCGCGGAACTCGGCGGCGAAGCGCCCGAGGAGGAAGAGGAGAGCGGCTTCTCCCTTGAAGAAGTCACTTCGCCCAAGCAACCCCTCGATCTCAAAAAACTCTGTCTCGATTTGGGACTTACGGAGGACGACGATGAAGGATGACAAAGCGACGCACCTGCTCCGATTTTTGCTCATCGCGTGCATCGCGCTCCTCGCGGATCAGGTGACAAAGGCGATCGCCTTCGCCTTTCTTCCGAACAAGGGCGACATGTACTGGCTCATCGACGGCTGGCTCGGCTTTTCCCATGTCGAAAACGACGCCATCGCCTTCGGATGGGGGAGCGGCAACCGTCCGTTCATGATCATCATTATGGTCGTGACGGCGATCCTTGCGGTCGCCATTCCCTTCATCGCATGCAAGGCGTTCCGAAGAAATGCCCCCGCGCAGGTCGCCCTTGCCTTCATCGAGGGCGGCGCGATCGGGAACTTCGTCGACAGGCTGTTCGTGAAGAACGCCCAAGGCATCGCCGTCGTCAGGGATTTCGTCAACCTCGAGCGCTTCGGCTTCGCCAACTGCAACGTCGCAGACTTCTGCATCACGTTCGGCGCCGTCGCGCTCGTCATCATTCTCCTCTTCATCGGTCCGCAGGCGGCATTCCCGCTCAAGAAAAAGTGGCGGGAAGAGGCAAAAAAGGAGTCCGAATGACCTTCCTCGCCGATGAAAACGCCCGTGCCGACGTCTTTTTGAGCGCCCGCACGGAGCTGACCCGCTCGCAGATCAAGCGGCTCGCCGACGAGGGGCATGTCTTTGTCAACGGAAAGCCTTCCAAGGCAGGCACGGAGATCAAATGCGGGGACCATGTCCGCGTCGACATCCCCGATCCCGTCCCGACGAAGGCGGTCCCCGAGGACATTCCCATCGAGATCGTCTATGAGGACGACGACCTCGCCGTCGTCAACAAGGCGCAGGGCATGACCGTCCACGCGGGGGCGGGAAATTACGAGGGCACCCTCGTCAACGCACTGCTGTTCCGTCTGAAAAATTTGAGCGGCATCGGGGGAGAACTCCGCCCCGGCATCGTCCACCGCATCGACAAAGACACGTCGGGACTGCTCGTCGTCGCCAAAAACGACCTCGCGCACCTGTCCCTTTCCCGTCAGATCGCCGAAAAGACGGCGCGGAGAGAATATCTCGCCCTGCTCGAAGGGGTCCTCAAAGAGGAGAGCGGGCACATTGCGACGGACATCGGACGGGACCCCGCCGACCGTTTGCGCATGAAGGTCCTGCCCGCGGGAAAGGGGAAGCTCGCCGTCACCGACTGGGAGACGGTGGAGCGCTTTCGGGAGAATACGCTCGCAAAATTCACACTGCAGACGGGCAGAACGCACCAGATCAGGGTCCACGCAAAGTATATGGGGCATCCCGTCGTGGGGGATAAGCTGTACGGCTACAAGAAGCAGAGGTTTCATCTGGAAGGGCAGCTCCTGCACGCCTTCCGCCTCACGCTGACCCACCCGCGGACGGGCGAGGAAATGACCTTTTCCGCACCCCTGCCCGAGTATTTCGAACATATTCTCGCGATTTTGCGCAAGGAGAACACGCCATGAAAAAGATCAAGAGGGAAAAACGGGGGGAAGCGGAGCGCAGGGAAGCGCAAAGATCCGCCCACGATGTCGTCTACGAGAACGAAAAGAGGGAAAATGAGCTGCAGACGGAGACCGTACGGCAGCAGCGGGAAGAGAAGCTCAAGAATCGCTGGAGATTCGCCGACCTCTTCGCCTTTTTTGCCCTGCTCCTGTCGGCTGTCCTCTTTGTTTTGGGTCCCATTGTGCGATTTTTCCTTTCGGGGAACGACGCGGGGCAGACGACGCTCAACGTCCTCAACAGCGTCGCGCACTACTGCCTTCTTGCCGCGATCGCGCTGCCCGCTTGGTATTTCGTGCGGAAGAAGAACGGTTTCTGGACCATTCTCTACATCGCGATCATCGTCGTCTACATCCTCGGCACCGTGATGGGACTCATCAACCTCTGACCTTTTGGGGAAACTCTTCCCCGCAAACCCGAAAATTCCTTCGGGTTTTTCTTTACAAATCGGAGAAATTTCTCTATAATAGGGGTATGGATCCTGTAATCGCAATCGTAGGGCGCCCCAATGTGGGGAAAAGCACCTTTTTCAATCGGGTGGCGGGGAGAAAGATCGCCATAACGGAGGACCGCCCGGGGGTCACGCGTGACCGCATCACCGCCTCGTGCGAGTGGAGAGGGAAGCCCTTCACCCTCATCGACACGGGCGGCATCGAACTCAAGTCCGAGGACGTCATGTGGCAGCAGATCGCCCTGCAGGCGCAACTCGCCGTGGAGACCGCCGACGTCATTCTCTTCTTCACCGACGCGCGGGAAGGTCTCAACCCCTCCGATGAGGACGTTGCGGACTATCTCCGCAAGAGCAAAAAGCCCGTCGTTCTCGTCGTCAACAAGCTGGACGAGTATTCCCCCGAGAAGCTGTTCGAGTTCTATGCGCTCGGTCTCGGGGAACCTTTCGGCGTGTCCGCGGAACACGGAAGGGGCATCGGCGACGCCCTCGATAAGGCGGTCGAGTTCTTCCCGAAAGGGGAACGGGAAGAGGACGATTCCCTCAAGATCGCCGTCGTCGGAAAGCCCAATGCGGGGAAGAGTTCTCTCGTCAACCGCTTGCTCGGCGAGGAACGCGCCATCGTCACCGACATCGCAGGCACGACCCGCGACGCCGTCGATACCCGCTTCGTCAAGGGCGGCAAGGCGTATACGATCATCGACACGGCGGGCATCCGCAGAAAACGGTCGGTAAACGACGATGTCGAGTACTACTCCGTCCTTCGCGCCTTTGACGCCATCAAGCGGGCGGACGTCGTCCTTCTCGTCGTCGATGCCCTTGAGGGACTCACCGAGCAGGACGTTCGGATCATCGGCATGGTCCATGACGAGGGGAAGCCTTCCGTCATCGTCATGAACAAGTGGGACCTCGTGGAAAAGGACACCCATACGATGGAAAAGTTCGAAAACGACCTCAAAGAGGACCTCAAATTCATGGACTATTTCAAGTCCGTCTACATCTCCGCAAAGACGGGGCAGCGGGCGGAAAAGGTCCTCTCGATCGCCGAAGAGGTGTACGAACACGCCTGCTTCCGCATCCCGACAGGAGCGCTCAACGACCTGCTCCTTGACGCCGTCCGCGTCAGCGAACCGCCGAGCTATCAGGGCAGACGCATGAAGGTCTACTACGCCTCGCAGGTGTCCGTCAAGCCCCCGCTCTTCGTGCTGCAGGTCAATGACGACACGCTCATGCACTTTTCTTACGAACGCTATCTCGAAAACGTCATCCGCAAGGCGTACGACTTTTCGGGAACACCCATCCGCATTCAGGTGCGCAACAAGAAGGAGAAAGAATGACCGAGTACGCATTTTCCGACCTCTGGTATTGGTTTTTGTTGATGGCAGTCGTCTGCTACTTCATCGGCTGCTTCAATTTCGCCGTGCTCATCGCAAAGGTCAAGAAGAAGGACGTCCACAAGATCGGCTCGGGCAACCCCGGGACCATGAACATCTCCCGCGAGTTCGGTCTCAAGATCGGGCTCCTGAATTTCCTTCTCGACGCCTGCAAGGGGGGCGTTCCCGCCGTCATCAGCTTCTTTATCTTCAGAAACTGCGTCTTTGCGGGGACGAACGTCCTCATCTCCGACTTCACCCGCTACTTTTGCGGCGTGTTCGTCATCATCGGGCACATTTTTCCCGTGACGATGAAGTTCAAGGGGGGAAAGGGCATCGCCTCGACCTTGGGACTCTTTTGGTTCTGCCTCTCCTGCGAGTGGGCGTGGAATATCCTCATCTGCTTCGTCGTGCTGCTCTTCGGCATCGTCGGCTTCATCGCTCTGACCGAATGGGGGTCGATGGGGTCTCTCCTCGGCGTCACGGGCATGTCCATCTGGCAGGGGATCATCTTTATGGTCCACTATCAGGGGGAATTGACGAATGTCTGGGTCGTGATGTGCTTCATGATGCTCCTCGCACTGAACATTCTGACATGGACGGCGCACAGGCTCAATCTTGTGCGGCTCTTTGCGGGCGAGGAACACCGCACGTCCGTCCGAAAACTCTCCCACGGCAAACGCGGCATGAAGGAAATGTGACGCCGCGATCGGAAATTCCTGTGAAAATGATGTAAAAACGCTTGCATTTCGGCTTGAAATCGGGTAGAATAGTGACAATGCAGAGATGGCGGAGCGGCTGAACGCGCACGATTCGAAATCGTGTTATGCAGGAATGTATACAAGGGTTCAAATCCCTTTCTCTGCGCCAATGGTGATAGCGTTTGAACACCGAAAATGTGTTCAAGCGCTGTTTTCATTTCTTCAAGTCTGACGT
>CANQUD010000048.1 GCA_947626935.1 uncultured Clostridia bacterium
ATGTCGCGGCGCAGCTCACAGCCCACTGGGCTGTTGAGCAGAATTGCGCCGCTCCACCCTCCCATGGAGAGGGTAAGATAAGGTAAAATAATTTTAATTTGTATGATTTCTCTCATTCTCTGTGCTGCGGGAAGCGGCACGCGGGCAGGACTGCCCGAAAACAAGATCCTGCACGAGCTGAACGGTCTGCCCGTGCTCTGCCATTCTCTCTCTGTTTTTGCGCCCCATGTCGATGAAATTCTGGTCGCCTGCCGCAGAGAGGACGAGAAAGCGATCCTTCCTCTCCTTTCGCAGTACGACGACGCGCGGACGGTCATCGGCGGAGCGACGCGGGCGGAGAGCGTTCTTTGTGCCTTGCGGCATGCGACGGGAGACGTCGTGCTCGTCCACGACGCCGCACGCCCCTTTGTCACGCCCGAGATCATCAAAAACTGCATCATAAGTGTCGAAAAATACGGCAGCGGCGTCTGTGCGCTCCCCGTGACGGACACCGTCGTTCTGGCGGCGGAAAGTAAGGTCGGCGGCTATGTTCCGCGCGACTATCTCTTCACCGTGCAGACTCCGCAGGGCTTCCGCCGCGAAGATCTCCTCATGGCATATGAACAGGCGGAGAGCGAAGGTGCGCTCCGAAACTTCACCGACGACAGCGGCGTCTACGACAAGTACATCGCTCCGCCCCACCTCTTCACGGGCGACAAATACAATCAAAAACTCACATATATGCGCGATTTTGCCTGTTCTGACCGCGTCGGTTTCGGCGTCGATACCCATGCGTTTGCCCATCAGGACGAGATCGACCGCGGCATCGCGCGGCTCAACCTGAACTACATCACCCTCTGCGGCGCCGTCATTCCGTCCAACCGTGCGCTCGAAGCACACAGCGACGGCGACGTTGCCGTCCATGCGTTGATGGACGCGCTCCTCTCCGCCATCGGCGAGCGGGACATCGGCTTCCACTTCCCCGACACGGACCCGCAGTATCGGGGGATCAGCAGCATGCTTTTGCTCGAAAAAGTGATGGATATGGTGCGAAAACGGGGGTTCAAGGTGCAGAATGTGAGCATCTCCGTGCTCTGCGAACTCCCCCGCCTTTCCCCGTATATCGAAAAGATGCGGGAAAATCTCATCCGTGCGCTCGGCTGTGACACGGTCGGCATTGCGGCGGGGACGAACGAAAAACTCGGCTACATCGGCGAAGGGCGCGGCATCACCGCATATGCGACGGTGCTGCTTGCGGTGAAGTGAAATGACGCTGTTCCGGACCGTAATCGCGGTACTTGCGGTCATCTTGCTCGCCGTCCTGTTCTTTGCTCTCCGACATCTTTGGAAGAAACAACAGACGGAGCGGGAACATCGGAAAAAGGGCGAGGACGGAGAGGCGTTCGTCGCCGCCCTTCTCAAGGGGTGTATGCAGGCGGGCGACACTCTGCTCAACAATGTCGTCTTGAGCGATCCGCGGACGGGTTCGTCCATGGAGATCGACCATATCCTGCTCTCCCTTCGCGGGATCTTCGTCGTCGAGACCAAAAACCGCTCGGGCGAGATCTACGGCGACGATGAGACAGAAACATGGACGCAGGTCTTGGGGAAGGGCGACATCCGCCATGAATTTTACTCCCCTGTCAAGCAATGCGTCGCCCATGCGGAGAGGGTCGCGCTCGTCACAAAATGCAAAAAAGTGTACCCCATTGTGATATTTGCGCAGGGAAATACCCAATTCGTGAAGAGTCAGCTCGTGTTTACGCCCGAAGAGATGAGGACTTTCCTCAAGAAGGCAAACGCCGTTCTCGGAAAAAGAGAGCTTGCGGATGCGCTCCGCCTTCTCCAAACCCGCATGAAGCAGAGCATCTCCGCAAAAGAGCACAGAATCAATGTACAAAAGAAGTACGGAAACTAAAAAACGCGCACTTATCGCGCAGTTTTCCGTTTTTGAAAGGAGTTTTTCATGCCGAAACCGACGACCCAATTCGTATGCAGCCAATGCGGCTACACTTCCCCCAAGTGGCTGGGAAGATGCCCCGACTGCGGCACATTCAACACGATGGTCGAGGAAGCCGTCGCGCCCGCCCTTCCCGCAAAGAACAGGACCGCACGCCCTGCTCTTTCCCGCCCGATCCCCCTCTCCAAGGTCGAAAAGGAGAACTATTCCCGCGTCTCTTCGGGGATCTCCGAACTCGACGTCGTCCTCGGCGGCGGCATCGTAAAGGGGTCGCTCGTGCTCGTGGGCGGCGATCCGGGGGTCGGGAAGTCCACCCTTCTGACGCAAGTCGCGGCACACCTCGGCAAGTCGCACAAGGTGCTGTATCTCTCCGCCGAGGAGAGCTGTTCGCAGGTAAAGCTGCGCTGCGACAGGCTCGGTCTCGATTCGGACAACCTGCTCCTTCTCAATGAGACCTGCATCGAGAATGCCGAGGAACACTTCTATGATGCGGAATATGTCATCGTTGACTCCATTCAGGCGGTGTACACCGAGACGCTGACTTCCTCCGCGGGAAGCGTCGGGCAGGTGCGGGAATGTGCGGGCAAGCTCATGCGCATCGCAAAGTCCCGCGGGATCACCTTCTTCATCATCGGACATGTGACGAAGGAAGGCTCGCTCGCGGGACCGAAAGTTCTTGAACATATCATGGACGCCGTGCTCTACTTCGAGGGAGAGCGGACGGAGAGCTGCTATAAGATCCTTCGCGCCGTCAAGAACCGATTCGGCTCCGTGCAGGAAGTGGGCGTGTTCGAGATGACGGGAGAAGGGCTTGCCGCCGTCACCGATTACTCCACCCTCTTCCTCTCGGACAGCAGAGGGATCGCCGCGGGCGCGGTCGTGACGCCGAGCGAGACGGGCAACCGCTGCATGATGGTGGAGATCCAGACATTGATGGCAAAGACGGCGTACGGACTCCCCCGCCGCATGTCCCTCGGGGTCGATCTCAACCGTCTCATCGTGCTCGTCGCCGTCCTCGAAAAGCGGTGCGGCATTCCGCTCGGCAATCAGGACATCTATCTGAACGCCATGGGCGGGATCAAGCTGGGAGAGCCGAGTTCCGAACTCGCCATCTGTGCCGCCCTTGCCTCGGCGGAGAAGGGCATTCCCGTGGAGAAGTACACGGCGGTGTTCGGCGAAGTGGGACTGACAGGCGAGGTGCGCGGCGTGAATGTTGCAGACAAACGCGTCAATGAATGCCTGAAGAGAGGGTTTAAGCGGGTCATTCTGCCCGCCAAAAACATGAAGGCGTGTGAAAAATTTCGGGACAAGATCGAACTTGTGCCCGTCTCCTATGTTACACAGATGATAAAGGAAATATTTTAAGTTTCGAACGATTTCTTTTGCTTCGCAAAATAAATACGTTCGAGCGATGTAACGTTGTGCATCAATTAAGTCACTCCGAACACGTTATTTGTACTGACATTAAGCCTACGGTTGTGTGGCAAATGGGGTCGCCCACGGCGGAAGTGAATTCCGCCTATGGCACATAATTTATATGTTTCGAACGATTTTGTTTTGAAGTCCACGTTTTTCCATCTCGACACGTCATTCCGAACGTAGTGAGGAATCTCAAAACAAAATACGTTCGAGCGAACTGGCTTTGTTCATCAATTAAGTCACTCCGAACACGTTATTTGTACTGACATTAAGCCTACGGTTGTGTGGCAAATGGGGTGCGCTCCGCAAAAGCGCGGTTTTGCTACGCGCAGGGATTGGGGAATGTCCCCCCCCACCACCCGCTACGCGGGAGCCTCTTTGGGCGGCAGGGACCGCCGCAAAGCCCGTCGCGCCTGCCAGCGCTCCTGTCGTGGCGCAGCTCACAGCCCACTGGGCTGTTGAGCAGAATTGCGCCACTCCCCCCCGAAGGGGTAGGCTCTCCAGACCTGACCCCCTACGGGGGGGAAGGTGGCACGGCAAAGCCGTGACGAATGGGGGGGATAACGCCCCCACGCAACGCGTGGGGAAAAATGACATTCAAAACGCAATATAGCAAAACCGCTTGCGGGAGACGCAAGCGGTGATTTTTATTGTTTCGGAGTGGCTTTCTTCTTTTTCTTCTTTCCGATGCCGAGGACTTCGGCGACCTTCTTTCCGACGCCGATGTTGAGTCCCAAAAACAGCAGGATGTACACCGCCAGAGCAAGAGCTTGAAACTGCGGCTCCACCGTGATCCCGAAGAAGTCCAGATGATATCCGAATTCATGGAAGAGCGTCTCCGTCAGCGACCCGACTGTTTCGGGTGCAAGCCCGAGCGTCCCCGCGAACGCCGTGATGTTGCTCACGGGCGTCGCCATGAAGGCATAGCGCAAGAGGGAGCACGCGTACGTTCCAGGGATGAAGGCGCACAGCCACTGCACCCAGCCGGGCAGCATGCCGAGGGGCATGTAGGCGCCGATGAGGAAGCCCACCGCCGTCGAGAAGATCGCCACAATGCTCATCATCGTCCCCTCTGTCTTGACGAAGGAGCAGATGAACACCGTCATGAGCGTGGATGCGACCGTCGCAAAGAACATGACGACGAGGGACAGGATGACGCTCCCGAGTCCGAGCACAAACTCCCCCGCGCATGCCAGATAGATGAGGCAGATGATCCAAAAAACGAAGCATATGAGCGCGGAAACGAGGAAGTTATAGAAGAAATAGCTCGCGATGAGGACGTTCCTGTGAATGGGCGAAGAGGCGAAGTCGCGGTTGACGCCGTTCTGCTTGTCCTCGACGATGACCGTATTGGTCTGCAGCGCGACCGTGACGGTGGAGATGCCGATGATGCCCGAGAGCATCCATGAATCGACGAGCGTCCCGATGAGGCGGTTGAGTTCGTCGAAGTTCGCCTGCCCGACTGTCGCCGCCGTGATGTTGATTTTCTCGTCCGAGAGGATATTCGCCACCATGCCGAGTTCAAGATCCCGCAAAAAGAGCAGATACACCGCAAAGATGATGACGGGGACGAGGAGCGTGTACATGAGCCGCACCTTGTTCTTAAAGAACACCATGAGGTGCCGCCGCGTCAGCTGGAAAAAGATATCGATATAGCGCGTTTTCCGTTCAGCCATTTTCTCCTCCCGCGAGGGCGATCTTCTGCCCCGTCACATTGAGGAAAACATCGTCCATGTTCCCCTTCAAAATCTCAATATCCGTGAGATATGTGTCATATTTTTGCAGAAAGGACTTTGCCTCAGCCGTGTTTTCGATCACGAGCTCGTACGCATTCCGCTCCCCGTCAAACAGGAAGTTGACGCCGTCCGCCTTCAGCGCCGCCTCAAAGCCCTCGTCCCGCGGCCTGTGACAGACGATCCTGTCGCTCGAATAGGCATTCTTGAGCTCGTTGGGCGTGCCGTGGGCGATGATCTGCCCCTTGTCCATGATGACGACGTCCTGCGCCTTGTCCGCCTCCTCGAGATAGTGGGTCGTCAGAAACACCGTCATGCCCGTCTCCGTGCGGATGCGGTCGATGAGCGACCAGACGGAAAGCCTCGTCTTGGGGTCGAGTCCCGTCGTCGGTTCATCGAGAATGAGCAGCCGCGGACGATGCACCATCGCCCTTGCGATATCCACCCGCCGCATCTGTCCGCCCGAGAGGTTCTTGACGGGACGATCGAGAATGGGACCGAGTTCGAGAAGGGATACGATGCTGTCGATCGTCTCCTTTTTTTCTTCCTTGGAGAGGGAATAGAAGGACGTCCGTATTTCAAGATTCTGTCTGACGGAGAGTTCCCTGTCGAGCACGCTCGTCTGAAAGACGACGCCGATCTCCCGCTTGACGGCAAAGGGTTCCCCGTCGAGGTCGTGACCGCAGACAACGATGCGCCCCTCGTCCTTCTTGAGAATGGAGCAGATCATGTTGATCGTCGTGCTCTTTCCCGCCCCGTTGACGCCGAGGAAGGCGAAGAGCGACCCCTCTTTCACGGTGAAAGAAATATCTCTTACGGCTTGCACATCGCCGTAGGATTTTGATAAATGTTCGATGATAAGTGCCAAATTTTCCATGAAAGTTCTCCCCTACTCCGACTTGTCCTGTACGTTCCGCTTGGGCTTTTGCCACCCCTTCGGCTTGGAGACCGCCCCTGTCAGTAGCGTAACGGCATAGAGAATGAGGAACACGGGGAAAAGGAACACGGTGGAGATGAGTTCCCTCCGTCTCTTTGCACCGAGCTTTTTATAGTCCGTCATGACGAGAATGAAGCCCTGTATGTAGCCGAACAGAAGGAACAGCGCCACGAGGATACATGCCGCAACGATCAGATAGGTGAAGATCATGCCCCGATAGTATTCGGGCGGGAACATGGAGAGAGGCATTCCCCCGTAAGCCGCAAATCCGCAGAAGAGAAAATGGTACACATAGTACAGCGGGACCCATACGGCGATGAGGACATTCAAGAGGTTCAGCATGTAAAGGAAGAACACTTCCAAAAAGGAGAAATTCCCCGTGCGGAAGAAGGAGCCGAGCATGCGTCCCGTATTCTTCTTGAAGAGATCCATCACCCCGCTGCCCATGCGGCGGTTGCGGGCAAGCGTATCTTGGAATGAGGACGGCATGTCCTCATAGACGACGGCGTCCTCGACAAAGTGCCCCTTGTAGCCGTCATACATGCGCTTGAGGTTGAATTCGGCGTCGTCCGATGCCGTTTCGCAGTCATAACCGCCCGTCTTTTGGAGCATTCGGACGGACATCATGGCGCCGCTCCCGTTGACATGGGCGGCGAGGTGCAGTCTCTCCCGCACGCGGCTGCCGAAGCGGGAATCGAAGGAATAGAGCATTCCGCTCGCCTTGGTATAGAAGTTCTGCGTCCCGTTGAGAGATCCCTCATAGGGACGGGCGAAGTCCACGCCCGACTGAAAGGCGTCGTTCATGAGAGAGGAAAATTCCTCATTGATATGGTTGTCTGCGTCGAGATGAATGACGACGTCATAGGGATCTTCCGTGAGTGAAATGATGTGCGCAATGCCGTGTTTGAGGGGATAGAGCGCCATGCGGTGGGCGGGGTCGGGATCGTTGAGTTCGAGGACGATCGCCCCCGCTTCCCTCGCGAGCCGTGCCGTGTCATCCGTGCAGTTGTGCGCGACGACGAACACGTCAAACTTCTCCCGTGGGTATTTCTGCCCCTCAATGATGCCCTTCACCGTGTTGAAAATGACGTCCGCCTCGTTATGGGCGGGAATGAGATAGGCGATCCTGCCCTTCTTTTCGCTGACGGGGTACTTCTTCTTCGGCAAAAAGAACAGCACGATATAGAGGAGCTGTATCACGATCGGCAAGGCGATCAGGATGAGAACGATGTAATTGACGATACTCAACACCCGAAACAAGATTTCATACCACATACTGTACCTCCGTTGGCGTTTCTCTCTTCATGCAAGTGCCTTCCATGACGGCGACCGCCCTGAAAATGGGCATTCCCTTTGCGGAAAAGTTCTGTTCGTATTCCGTGACGATGTTCTCTGCGGCGTAAGGACTGCGGTGGAGATCCCTCGTGACGTCGGTGACCGAAAAGCCCGCCTCTTCATATCTTGCGAGGGAATAGTCGAAAAATTCCTCGCTGTCCGTCTTTTGCTCGATCCTGCCGTCCTCTTTGAGAAGTTTTTTGTAGATCGTGAGGAAGCGGGAAGAGGTCAGCCGCTGCTTTTCACGGCTCTTTTCGGGCAATGGGGTCGAAAAATTGAGGTAGATGACACCGATCGAGCGGGGCGGAATGTAGCATTCCGCGATCTCGGCGGGAATATTGAGGAAGCGGATGTTGGAAAGCCCTGACGCCTTCACCCTCTCCATCGCGGTGAGGATGACGTTGGTGCACAGTTCCAAGGCGAGGAAGTTTTTGCCCCTCTCCCGCTTTGCCTTCTCGAGGATGAATCCGCCGTTTCCGCAGCCGATCTCCAGCTCCACGGGGTTGTCGTTGCCGAAAATTTCACGGTAGTCGAGGAGCGAACGGAAAGTTTCCGCCGCTTCCTTGAGATTTTTGCACGGCTTTCCGCGGCAGAGGAGAATGTCCGCACACGCTTCCATTCTCGCCTCTAAATGTCTCTTTTTCCGCATGCGCATGATTTCTCCTTATTTCGCACGATTTCTTTTGCTGCGCAAAACAAATCGTGCGAGGGGTTAGTGTTGTGCGTCTCTCATGCTCCGCTTCCGCACCTTCCACGCTTCGGACGGACATGAAGGTTCCCGTAGGGTACCAAATAGGGTCGCCCACGGCGGAAGTGAATTCCGCCTATGGCAAGTGATTTTTATATTTCGCACGATTTCTTTTGCTGCGCAAAATAAATGCGTGCGAGGGGTTAGTGTTGTGCGTCTCTCATGCTCCGCTGCCACGACTTCCGCGCTTCGGACGGACATGAAGGTTCCCGTAGGGTACCAAATGGGGTCGCCCACGGCGGAAGTGAATTCCGCCTATGGCACGTGATTTTGAATGCCCCCCATTCGTCTTTGCTGACGCAAATCCACCTTCCCCCCGTGGGGGGTCAGGTCTGAAGCAGAGCCTACCCCTTCGGGGTGGAGTGGCGCAATTCTGCTCAACAGCCCAGTGGGCTGTGAGCTGCGCCACGACAGGAGCGCTGGCAGGCGCGACGGG
>CANQUD010000049.1 GCA_947626935.1 uncultured Clostridia bacterium
GTGCATCAGTTAAGTCGCTCCGAAAGCGTTATATGCAATGACATTAAGGTTCCCGTAGGGTACCAAATGGGGTCGCCTACGGCGGAAGTGAATTCCGCCTATGGCACGTAATTTTGAATGTTTCGAACGATTTTGTTTTGAAGTCCGCGTTATCCCGTCCCGACACGTCATTCCGAACGCAGTGAGGAATCTCAAAACAAAATACGTTCGAGCGAACTTACATTGTGCATCAGTTAAGTCGCTCCGAAAGCGTTATATGCAATGACATTAAGGTTCCCGTAGGGTACCAAATGGGGTCGCCCACGGCGGAAGTGAATTCCGCCTATGGCAAGTGATTTATATGTTTCGAACGATTTTGTTTTGAAGTCCACGTTATTCCATCTCGACACGTCATTTCGAGCGTAGCGAGAAATCTCAAAACAAAATACGTTCGAGCGAACTTACATTGTTCATCAATTAGGTCACTCCGAAAGCGTTATTTGTACTGACATGAAGGTTCCTGTAGGGTACCAAATAGGGTGCGCTTAGGCGGGGGAACCCCGCCACGCGCAGGGATTGGGGAAACCCTCTCCATGGGAGAGGGATGTCGCAACGCGACAGGGAGTGGGTCACCGCATTTTCCTCTCGCTGCCCCTCACAGGGGAAGTGCCCCGCAGGGGCAAAGGGGTTTTGAAACCCTTCAGTCTCGGCTATGCCTCGACAGCTCCCCTAAACCACCCCGCAAAAATACTTTGTCTTTTTGCGGGGACCCCGAGGGGAGCCAAGGGAGTATTACGTCATTCCGCCACGCGCAGGGAGTGGAATGACCCCCCCATTCGTCACGGCTACGCCGTGCCACCTTCCCCCCAGTGGGGGTCAGGTCTCGGCGGCACAAAGCCTACCCCTTCGGGGGGGGAGGCTCCCGCGTAGCGGGTGGTGGGGGGGAGCATGCCCGCCGCAGCTTTTTTCCATACATCATTCAAAGTCTGAAACCATCCCAAGAGGAGTTCTTATGTATAAAAAAGTAGACACATCGTTGAATTTCGTGGCGAGGGAACAGGAGATCGTCAAGTTCTGGAAGGAGAACGGCATCTTCGAAAAGTCCGTCGAAAAGAACGAGGGGAAAGAGGAATTTTCCTTCTTCGACGGTCCGCCCACGGCAAACGGCAAGCCGCACATCGGGCATGTTCTGACCCGCTCCATCAAGGACGCCATTCCCCGCTATCAGACGATGAAGGGCAAACATGTCCTTCGCAAGGCGGGGTGGGACACGCACGGGCTTCCCGTGGAACTCGAAGTGGAAAAGGCGCTCGGTCTCGACGGAAAGAAGGAGATCGAGACCTACGGCATCGAGCCTTTCAACAAAAAGTGCAAGGAGTCGGTGTGGAAATACCAGAGCCTCTGGGAAGAGATGTCCGACGCCGTCGGCTATTGGGTGGATATGGAACATCCGTATGTCACCTATCACGACGACTACATCGAGTCCGTCTGGTGGGCGCTCAAGGAGATCCATAAGAAGGGGCTTCTCTATAAGGGGCACAAGATCGTGCCCTATTGCCCCCGCTGCGGAACGGCGCTCTCCTCGCACGAGGTCGCGCAGGGCTATAAGGACGTCAAGGAAACTTCCGCCGTCGCCCGTTTCAAGGTCAAGGGCAGGGAGAATGCCTACATTCTCGCATGGACGACGACGCCGTGGACCCTTCCTTCCAATGTCGCCCTCTGCATGAATCCCGACGAGGACTACGTCGAGATCGAATCGGACGGCACCCGCTACATTCTTGCCGAGGCGCTCGTTCCCACCTTCTTTGAGGAATACACCGTCATCGATCGCAGAAAGGGGAAAGAGTACGAGGGGACGGAGTACGAACCGCTCTTCCCGTGGTCGGTCGGCACCTTTAAGGAGAAGGCATTCTACGTCGTCTGCGACACCTATGTCACGCTGACCGACGGCACGGGCGTCGTCCATATCGCCCCCGCATTCGGCGAGGACGACTATAAGGTCGGAAAACGTTATCATCTGCCCGTCGTGCAGCTCGTCAACGAGAGGGGCTGCTTCGACGAACGCTGCCCCGAACTTGACGGACTCTTTGCGAAGAAGGCGGACAAGGTCATTCTCGACATGCTCGAAAAGAACGGGTCGCTCTTCAAAAAGCTCCTCTTCGAGCACAGCTATCCCCATTGCTGGCGGTGCGACACGCCCCTTCTCTATTACGCGCGGTCGAGCTGGTTCATCGAAGTCACCAAGGTCAAGGACGAACTCATCGCCGCCAACCGCTCGGTGAACTGGATGCCCGAGAGCATCAAAGAGGGCAGGATGGGGAACTTCCTCGAAAACGTTATTGATTGGGGACTTTCCCGCGACCGCTATTGGGGTACCCCGCTCCCCGTTTGGGTCTGCGAGGACTGCGGCGAGATCGAAGTCATCGGCTCGCGGCAGGAGTTTCACGACAAGACGGGCGCCCCGCTCGATACCGAGCTTCACCGCCCCTATGTCGATCAATTCACCTGCAAATGCCAAAAATGCGGCGGAAAGATGACACGCACGCCCGAGGTCATCGACTGCTGGTTCGATTCGGGTTCCATGCCCTTCGCGCAGTATCACTATCCGTTTGAACATAAAGATCTCTTTGAAGAGACCTTCCCCGCCGACTTCATCTCCGAAGCCGTCGATCAGACGCGCGGGTGGTTCTATGTGCTCCTCGTTATCTCGACCATTCTCTTCGGCAGAGCGCCCTTCAAGAACTGCATCAGCCTCGGACTCGTCGCCGACAAGAACGGCATCAAGATGAGCAAGCACAAGGGCAACGTCGTCGACCCGTGGACCATTCTGAACAAGCAGGGCGCCGACGCCACGCGGTGGTATTTCTACACGAACAGCGCACCGTGGATCCCGTCCCGCTTCTCCGAGGAAGCCGTCTCCGAGGTCCAGCGCAAGTTCCAAGGGACGCTCTGGAACACCTACGCCTTCTTCTGCCTCTATGCCGAGATCGACGGGTACGACCCGAGCAAGTACGACCTCAAGCAATGCAAGCTCTCCCTCATGGACCGCTGGGCGATCTCGGGGCTGAATACCTTGGTCAAACAGGTGGACGAAATGCTCTCCGCCTACAACATCACGGACAGCGCCCGCGCCATTCAGGAATATGTCGACGAACTCTCCAACTGGTACGTCAGAAGAGGACGGGACCGCTACTGGGGCAGCGAAATGACGGACGACAAGGCGGCGGCGTATACGACGCTCTACCATATCCTCGTCACTCTTTCCAAGCTCCTTGCGCCCTATACGCCCTTCATGGCGGAGATGATCTATCAAAACATGGTACCCGCATTTTATCCCGATGCGCCGCGCTCGGTGCATCTGTGCGACTTCCCGAAAGCGGACATGGTATGGGTAAATTCCGAATTAGAAGAGGGCATGTCCGAAGTGTTGCGCATCGTGGAGCTGGGCAGAAGCGCCCGCAACGCGAGCGGGATCAAGAACAGACAGCCGCTCTCGGAGATGCTCGTCGCCTGCGAGACGCCGCTCGGCATCCATGAAGAACTCGAATCGGTCGTCCTCGACGAACTCAACGTGAAGAAGTTCATCAGCGTCAAGGGGTCCGATGCGCTCGTCCGCTACACCCTCAAGCCGCAGATGCGCACTCTCGGTCCCAAGTACGGGAAGAAGCTCAAGGCGATCGGCGAATTTTTGAAGAATTGCGACGGAAAGGAAGTCGTCGCGGCGGTCAAGGGCGGCGGCTCGTACACCGTCGATCTGGACGGCGAGGTCGTCCTGACGGAAGAGGACCTGCAGATCTTCACCGAATCGGCGGAAGGGTACGCCGTCGCACAGGACAGGGGACTGACTGTCGCGCTCAAGACCGAACTTAACGAGGAACTGCTCGACGAGGGCTGCGAACGGGAGCTTGTCTCCAAGATCCAGACCCTCCGCAAGGAAGCGGGCTTCGAGGTGACCGACCGCATCACCGTCTATTACAGGGCGGAAGGACGTGCGGAGAAAATGCTGGAAAAGGGGAGCTTTGCGGGAGATGTCCTCGCCGAAAAGATCGTCCCGCAGGACGGAACGCAGGGCTACACCAAGGAACAGGACATCAACGGCGACAAAGTCACACTGACGCTCAAAAAGATGTAATGGGGGCGAAAACGTAGGACGCACCCGCTCCGCCCGTTTGTCGGGATCCTTCGCTGCGCTCTGGATGAACATACCCTCTCCGTGGGAGAGGGGTAGTGGTGTGGGTCACCGCATTTCGCTCCGCCCGTTTTCAGACCAAAACAAAACCCCGTCGGTGTGACGGGGTCCGTTTTTTATTTTGTCAGTTTTTCGATCGCACGTTCGTAGACGTTGAGGAGAAGGTCCACGCGGTCGAGGGTGATGTATTCATCGGGCTGATGGATGACCGCCTCGTCTCCTTCCATTTCGGGACCGAAGCCGACGCCGTTCTTGAGCGCTCTCGCGTACGTCCCGCCGCCGATCGCAATGGGATCCGCCTTCTCGCCCGTACAGGCTTCATAGACGGAGAGAAGGGTCTGCACAAGCTCGCTGTTTTTGTCGTGATAGAGGGGAGCCTGATGATGGAGCGTCTCATACTTCACGCCGAGCTTCAGGAGCTTTTCGTGCACCGCCTCGACGGGGACCGTCGCGGGGTAGCGGATATCGCAGACGATCTGCAATTCCCCCTTGCGGTACTTGATGAGGTCGGGAGAGAGGGTCAGATGTCCCGTCTCGTCCGCAAGCTCCTTCAAGCCGAATCGGTCGTCGAAGAGGTCGGAGACGATCTTGCGGATGGTCTCGTTCTTGGCGCCGAAGTATTCGAGCATGGGGCGGATGGCGTTGACGCCCTTCTCGGGCGTGGAACCATGGGCGCTCTTGCCGTGCGAGATGAGCTTTTTGCCGCGGATCTCCAGTCCCGAAGAGAGCAGGCGCTTTGTCCCGAGAGAGCGGGGGGTCGCTTCGCAGGTGTCGCACACCATGTTCGCGCTCGTGCCGCCCTCGAGAAAGTAAAAGGGTGCGGTGGGAAGGGGATAATGCAGCCTGACGTGCAGGATGCCCTTTTCCGCATAGATGACGGGGAAGTCCGCGTCGGGGGAGAAGCCCGTCTCGGGAAGGGTCGCGACCTTTTCGTAATAGTCGATGCAGCCCCAGCCGTTCTCTTCATTGCAGCCGACGATGAGTTTGATCTGTTTTTGGGGATAGAATCCCCTGTCTTTGAGCGCCTTCAGGGCGTACAGGGTGCAGATGGCGGGACCTTTGTCATCCATGGCGCCGCGTCCCCAGATCTTTCCGTCCTCGACGATGCCGCCGAACGGGGGCTTCGTCCAGCCGTCGCCCGCGGGGACGACGTCAAGGTGACAAAGGATCGCAAAGGGTTCGCCGTGACCAAAGACGACCTCGCCGACATAGCCGTCATAGTTGTGGGTCTCGAAGCCAAGCTTTTCCGCGAGAGAGAGGAAATGGCAGAGACAATCGTAGGCTCCTTTTCCGAAGGGCATTTTTGCCGAATGTTGCGCAAGAGACGAATCGAAGCGGATGCTCTCGCAAATGGACTCAACCGCTTCTTTGAAGTAGTGTGGCATAAATTTCTCCCGTATGGAATTGTACAGCAAAGATAATTTTATCATACTCGCCGAAGCTTGTCAAGAATGGAATGAAAAAAATATAAAATCTGACGGAAACCTTTTGCAAATTTCCGTACGATATGTTACAATAGGAATCGGGGACGCACGCCCTTGAAGAGGGAAAAGGACATGGCAAAGGAGATCAAGTTTCCCGATATTCTTGCGAAGAAGAGCTTTTTGGGACCTCTTTCCAAATGGCTCGTCCTTTCCGTGCTCGTCCTCGTCGGCATCATCGTCATCGTCAACAACCGCGGAGACTCCTATGCAGGCTGGCCCGCGTGGTATTTCGTCCTGCCGTCCGTGGTCTCTCTCATCGCCGAGAACGCCGTCAAGATGTGGGCGGTGAAGAAATATTCGCACAAGATCCCGCTCTATGCGCTCGACGTCGTCCTGCTCCTCATCATCACGATCTTTACGGACGGGTCCCTCATTTCCACGTTCTATATCGTCATTTTGTCTGAATTTTACATCGGGCAGGAGTCCCTTTCGGGCAACATCGCGATGGGGGCGTCGAGCATCGGCAGCTTCATCGTCACGCTGCTCCTCTCGGGCTATTTCCGCGGGGACGCCGTCAATTTCGGCACCGTCATCTCCAACGCCTTCAACGACCTCATCCTGCTCGTCCTGCACTTCCTCATCGTCAACTTCACGATCCAGATCTACAGGAAGAATCGGGAGATCGCCGCGGCGATGGACGAACTCTCCGAGAGCAACAGGGAGCTGAAACGCCTCAACGAGGAGCACAAGACCCTCGCCGTCCTCGAGGAACGTCAGCGCATCGCAAAGGACATCCACGACACGGCGGGGCATTCCATCACGACCGTCATCATGCAGACCGAGGCGGCGCGGCTCGTCATCGACAGGGACCCCGAGGACGCCAAGAAGAAGATCTCCGCCGCAAATCTGCAGGCGAAACATGCGCTTGAGGAACTGCGCGAGAGCGTGCATCTCCTTTCGGGCGCGACCGAACACATGACCGTGCGCGAGAGTTTGCTCTCGATCGCGCGGGAGTCCATGGACGGGACGGACATCGCCGTGCGCTGTTCGGTGGACGACGTCGAACTTTCCGACGCCAAGCGGCGCTTCCTCTGCAATACGCTCAAAGAGGGGATCTCCAACGGTCTCCGCCACGGCGGCGCGACGGCGTTTTTGTTCGAACTCAAACAGGAAGGGGAGAATTTGCGCTTTCTCCTCTCCGACAACGGCTGCGGCATGGCGCAGAGCGAACTCGAAGAGGGGTTCGGTCTTTCGGGCATGCGGGCAAGGGCGGAAGCGCTCGGCGGAGAAATTTCCTTCGTCACCGAACGGGACGAGGGTTTTGAGATCCATATTACCCTTCCCCTCGACGGGAAGAGATCGGGAGAGGAAACATGAAAATCAAGGTGTTATTGGCAGACGATCAGGCGATCCTCGCAGACGGGATCAAGAGCGTTCTCTCTTCCAGCGAGGAGCTGGAAGTCGTTGGGATCGCGTCGGACGGACAGGAGGCGGTCGCCCTTGCGGGAGAGAGGAGACCGGACGTCATCCTCATGGATATCCGCATGCCGGGGATGAACGGCGTCATCGCGACGCAGGAGATCAAACAGAGATTCCCCGAGATGAAAGTCATCGTCCTGACGACCTTTGACGACAGCGATTATATTCTCGGCGCGATCAACAACGGCGCGAGCGGGTATCTTCTCAAGGACACTTCCGCCGCGGCGCTCATCGACGCCATCAAGAACGCCTACGCGGGGGACACGATCCTTCCCGCAAAGATCGCAAAGCGCATCGCCGACGCCGCCAAGCTCGTCGCGAACGACAGGGAGATCCGCCTGAAGCGGAAGTTCAACCTCTCCGAACGGGAAGTGGAGATCGCCTTGATGATCTATGAGGGGTTCACCAACAAACAGATCGCATCGGCGCTGAAACTGACGGACGGGACGGCGAGAAATTACATCTCGGCGATCTATGAAAAGCTCGGCGTCGCCTCGAGGACAGAGGCGGCGGAAACGATGAAACAGGCGTTAACGGGCGCATAAGTGACGAAAAATTTGCAGATCCATTCAAAAACAGAGCCGCTCTCGGCTCTGTTTTTGCTATTTTTTGCTTGCCCCACACTCTCCATGGGAGTCCTCTTCATACCCTCTCCATGGGAGGGTGGAGCGGCGCAATTCTGCTCAACAGCCCAGTGGGCTGTGAGCTGCGCCGCGACA
>CANQUD010000050.1 GCA_947626935.1 uncultured Clostridia bacterium
CCCCACCACCCGCTGCGCGGGAGCCTCCCCCCCGAAGGGGTAGGCTCTGTGCCGAGACCTTACCCCCTACGGGGGGAAGGTGGCACGGCGTAGCCGTGACGAATGGGGGGGGACATTCTTAAATCACTGCGCGTAGCAAAACCACGCTTTTGCGGAGCGCACCCAATTTGGTACCCTACAGGAACCTTAATGTCCGTCCGAAGGGCGGAAGGCGCGGCAGCGGAGTATGAGGAATGCACAACACTAACCCCTCGAACGTATTTTGTTTTGAAGGACACCCCTTCCGCCCCTTCGGGGCACCCACCCCTCAAGGGGTGGGCAAGGGGTGGACAAAAAACAAAATCGTTCGAAACATAAAAATCACTTGCCATAGGCGGAATTCACTTCCGCCGTGGGCGACCCCATTTGGTACCCTACGGGAACCTTAATGTCACTACATATAACGTTTTCGGAGCGACCTAATTGATGCACAACGCCCGTTCGCTCGAACGTATTTTGTTTTGAAGGACACCCCTTCCGCCCCTTCGGGGCACCCACCCCTCAAAGGGGTGGGCAAGGGGTGAACGAAAAAACAAAATCGTTCGAAAATTTTACATATGTTCAAATCACTGACAGCGATCGGGGTGGCGGTCGCGCTGCTTGCGGGGTTCGCCATCTTTGAGTGGCAGTTCGTCAAGAAGGAATTTGCCGACTTCGGGGAAGAGATCTCTTCCCTCTATGACAAGACCGAGGCGGAGACCGCCTCGGTCGAGGATGCGCGTGCCGTCCAGACGCGCTGGGAACACAGAAAAAGCCGTCTCCATGTCTGGATCCCCCACAACGACATCATGCGCATCGACGACTACATGTCCGAGACGGTGCGCCTCATCGGGGAAGGGAACTTTGCGCTCGCGCTGCCCAAACTGGAAGTGCTTCTTCATCTTTCCTCGTGTCTGCCCGACACCTATCGTCCCGCCATCGAGAACATTCTCTGACGGGTATTTTTTCAACGGGAACGCAGCATGAGCTTGATGATCTCCTCATCGGTGCCGCGCATGCCCTCGCGGGCGACTTCGGAGACGTTGTCGATCGTGCTCTCGACGCCGTGTTCCAGAATGCCGTCGCCGCCGTAAAACTGGCTGCCGCTGCGGTACATCTCGAACCCCAAAAGCCCCGCGTCCACCGCCGAGGCGATCTTGGCGGCGCAGCTCGACTTTGCCCCGTCGCAGAGGATCCCCGAAGCGATCGCAAGGGCGTTCACGACGGTATGGGCGATCTCGTCATAGCCGCCGCCGTGCAGATAGCAGACGCCCGCGCCCGCCCCGACGCCCGCGCTGACCGCCCCGCAGAAGGCGGAGAGCCTGCCGATGCCCTCTTTGAGACGGATCGTGATGAGGTCGGAAAGGGCGACGGCACGGATGAGTTTCTCGTGCGGGACGTTCATTTCCCGCGCATAGACGGCGACGGGAACGGACGCCGTGATCCCCTGATTTCCGCTGCCCGAGACGATGACGACGGGAAGCGCACAGCCGTTCATCCTTGCGTCCGACCCCGCAGCCGCATACGCCTTGGCGCGGTTGTGGATGCTCTCTCCGTAGGCGGAGAGCAAGATCTTCCCCACCCTCGCGCCGTAGTCTCCCTTGAGACCCTCTTCGGCGATCGCCAGATTGTCGCGGAGCTGGCGGGAAATGAGCGGCTCGATCTTTTCGAGCGGGACGTTCTCCGCAAAGGAGACGATGTCCGAGACGGTGAGATCCCTCGTCTCTTTCCCTTCCCTGCAGAGCTTTCCCTTGCGGACGCAGGCGCCGTTTTTCTCGACGGAGACGACGTTGGTGTGCCTGCCCTCGATGCGGACGAAAGCGTTGTTCTCCCCGCAAAAGACGCGGATGCCGATGTCGAAAATGCACCGCCCTGCCGCCTTTTTTACCGATATGGGGGCGGAATTCAGGTACTCTGCGATCTTTTTTCTGTCCTCGTCGGTGAGCGCGGAGAGCACCTCGAGCTGCGCATCCGCCCTTCCCGCGGCGATGCCCGCCGCCGCAGCCGCCGCGACCCCCTTGAGTCCGCCCGTATTGGGAACGATGACGCTCTTGACGTTCTTGAGGATATTCCCGCTGACGGAGATCTCCGTCCGCTTTGGAAGGACGCCGAGGGTCTCCCTTGCGAGCGCCGCCGCATAGGCGACCGCGATCGGCTCCGTACAGCCCGTTGCGGGGACGAGTTCTTCCCCGAGAATGCGCAGATATTCTTCAGATCTGTCTTTCATACGCCGCCCTCTTCCGAAGAACTTGATCCCCGCTCCCTTGCGGTCGCGAGCATGAGTTTGATGCGGTTTTCCTGATTGACCTTGGTCGCCGAGGGGTCATAGTCGACGGGGACGATGTTGGCAAACGGGTACATCTCCTTGACGACCCGCGCGGCGCCCTTGCCCGCGATGTGGTTGGGCAGGCACCCGAAGGGCTGGGCGCAGACGATGTTGTGCGTCCCCGTCTCGGCGAGCGCAGCCATCTCGGCGGGAATGAGCCAGCCTTCCCCCATCTTCACCCCTTGGTTGATGACCTTGTCGGCGCACGCACGGAGATGTTCGAAGTCGTGCTGCGGCTCGAATCTCCCCTGCTTCTTCGTCCATGCGATGATCTTTTTCTGTTTCCCATAGACGTAGCGGTAGACGAGCCTGAAGAGGAGCGCCGTCCTTTTGTTTTTGCCGTAAAATTTGGCGTCGTTGACGTTGTTGATGACACAATAGAGGATGAAATCCATCAGGGCGGGAACGACGGGTTCGCAGTTCTCGCTCAAGAGGAAGTCCTCGAGGTGGGAATTGCCGAGCGGGGAATACTTGACGTAGATCTCCCCGACGATCCCCACCTTGATCTTCTTCTCTTCCGAGACGGGCACGGCGGAGAAGGCGTTCAGGATCAAACGGACATATTTCTTGAGATGCCGGTACTGTCTGGAGTCGAGCGCACGCTTGATCTCTTCGTTGCACCGCTTCCTCGCCGCGGCGCTGTCCCCCTCCTTCAACTCATACGGCTTGGTCTGGTTGAAACAGCTCATGATGAGGTCGCCGTAGAAGATGGAGTAGGCGAGGCGGAGCAGAAAGCCGAGGTCGAGTTCGAGTCCGTTGCCCTTTTCGAGTCCCGCAAAGTTCAGGGAGAGGACGGGTACTTGGGGGAATTCCGCCTTGAGCGCCTTGCGGATGAGCGGGACATAGTTGCTCGCCCTGCATCCGCCGCCCGACTGGGTGATGAGGACCGCCGTGTGCGCGGGGTCGTACTTTCCGCTCTTGAGGGCGTTGATGTATTGCCCGATGACGCAGAGGGCGGGGAAACAGGTGTCGTTGTGCACGTGCTTCAAGCCCTCGTCGATGACCTCTCTCCCCTCGTTATGGAGCACCTCGACCTTGTACCCTTCCCGTTTCATGACGTGGACGAGCAGGTCGAAATGCCACGGCAGCATGTCGGGGACGAGAATGGTGTGCGTCGCCTTCATTTCATGGGTGAAACGGGGATAGTCGTCGGTGAAGTCGGCGATGTCGGCATTCGCTTGGGGACGGGTCCCCGCCCCTTCGGCGTCCTTTTCGGGGGCAGAGAGCGTTTCGGGATCGTCTTTCTTCATTCCTCTTCCCTCCTGTGCTGTTCTTCGATCGCGGCGAGCAGGGACCGCAGCCTGATCTTGACGACGCCGAGATTGTTGATCTCGTCGATCTTGATCTGCGTGTACAACTTGCCGCTGCGCTCGAGAATGGCGCGGACTTCGTCCGTCGTGATGGCGTCGATGCCGCAGCCGAAGGAGACGAGCTGGACGAGGTCGGCGTTCTTCCTGTGCGTGCAGTATTCCGCCGCGCGGTACAGCCGCGCGTGATAGGTCCATTGGTTGAGGACGTTGACCTTCGTCATCTTCCCCTCTTCAAAGACGGCGTCCTCGGAGAGAACGGCAAGTCCCAAAGAGCAGAGGAGCTTGTTGATCCCGTGGTTGATCTCGGGGTCGGCGTGGTAAGGTCTGCCCGCAAGCACGATGATCTCCCGTCCTTCCCGTTCGGCTGCCGCCGTGATCTCCTTGCCCTTCTCGCAGATCTCCCTGTGCCACGCTTCCATGCGGGAAAGTCCCCTGCGGAACGCCTTGCGGATGAGCGAGGACGGGAGACGGTACCGCTTCAGCGCATGTTTGAGCGCCTTCACCGCCGTGGTCTCGTCGTTGGGGTCGAGGTAGGGCATGATGAAATTGTCCCCGTTCAGCCGCTCGTTGTTTGCCTTGAGGAGTTCGGGATAGTAGGCGACGACGGGACAGTTGTAGTGGTTGACGCTGTCATGTTCGTCTAAATTGTAGCTCTCGCAGGGGTAGAAGATGAAGTCGACCCCCTTGTCGAGCAAGCTCTCGATGTGCCCGTGCATGAGTTTTGCGGGATAGCAGGCGGTGTCGCTCGCGACGGTGTGCTGTCCCCTGAAGTAGAGGTCGCGGGAACTCTTCTCGGAGAGAACGACCTGAAAGCCGCATGTCTCGAAAAACTCCGTCCAGAGCGGGAGCTGTTCGTACATGACGAGCTGGAGAGGAAGTCCCACCGTCCCCCTCTTCCCCTCAACGGAAGGGGCGGGCATGGAGAGCAGTTTTTCGTACTTATAAGCGTAGATGTCGGGCACGTCGCGGCGCGGCTTCAAGCCCGCCCCGCGTTCGCATTTGTTGCCCGAAATGAATCTTCTGCCGTCCGAGAAAGTCAGGATGTTGACGCTGCAATGGGACGTACAGCCGTTGCAGGTGACGGCACGGGATGCGTATGTAAAGTTGGCAAGTTCCGCTTCCGTCGCGATGTCGGAGAGGAGCTTGTCCTTGGGCGTGTTCTCCTTTGCGTAGAGCGCCGCCCCGAAGGCGCCCATGAGTCCCGCGATCGCAGGGCGGATGACTTCCTTGCCCGTCTCGATCTCGAAGGAGCGCAGGACGGCGTCGTTGAGGAAGGTCCCCCCCTGCACGACGATATGGGAGCCGAGTTCGTCGGGCGTCCGTGCACGGATGACCTTGTAGATGGCATTCTTGACGATGGACGAGGAGAGTCCCGCCGAAATGTCCTCGACGCTCGCCCCTTCCTTTTGCGCCTGCTTCACGGAGCTGTTCATGAACACCGTACAGCGGGAGCCGAGTTCGACGGGTCTCTTTGCGAACAGCCCGAGGCGGGCGAAGTCCTCGATCTCCATGCCCATGGCTTTGGCGAAGGTCTGGATGAAGGACCCGCAGCCCGAGGAGCATGCCTCGTTGAGCATGATGGAGTCGATCGCCCGATTCTTGACCTTGAAACACTTGATATCCTGCCCGCCGATGTCGATGATGAAGTCGACTTCGGGGTTGAAGTGGAGCGCCGCCTTGAAATGCGCCATCGTCTCGACGATGCCGAAATCGATCTTGAGGGCTGCCTTCATCATGTCCTCGCCGTACCCCGTCACGCAGGCGCCGCGGATGACGATCTTCTCCCGCGTGAGGCTGTAGAGTTCCCGCAATTTGGAGACGACGATCTCGAGGGGCTGTCCGTTGTTGGACTGGTAATGGCTCCACAGGATCTCGTTGTCGGGGGTGATGAGCATGAGTTTCGTCGTCGTCGAACCAGAGTCGATGCCGAGGTAGGCGTCCCCCTCGTAGCGGTGGATGTCACGGAAGGGAAGGTCGCTCCGCTGGTGGCGGCGGATGAAGGCGTTATATTCCTCTTTGGAAGCGAAGAGAGGCTTCCCGACGGTGATGCTGTCCCCGTCCGAAGTGGCGGAGAGACGTTCCATGATCGCGTCAAGGGACTCCTCTTTGGCGTTCTTCGCGTACATGGCTGCGCCGACCGACATGAATTTGGGACCGTTTTCGGGAAAGACCGCGTGTTCGTCATCGAGGCCGAGGGTCTCGCAGAATGCCTTCCGAAGTCCCTTCAAAAAGTACAGAGGACCGCCGAGGAAGAGTACCTTCCCCTTGATCCGCCGCCCTTGCGCAAGACCGGAGACGGTCTGGTCGACGACGGCGCGGAAGATGGAAGCGGCGACGTCGCTCTTCTTCGCCCCTTGGTTGAGAAGGGGCTGGATGTCCGACTTTGCGAACACGCCGCAGCGGGATGCGATGGGATAGACCCGCTCCGCCTGTAGGGAAAGTTCGTCCATCTCCTCGACGGTGATGTTGAGAAGGGTCGCCATCTGGTCGATGAATGCGCCCGTGCCGCCCGCACAGCTGCCGTTCATGCGCTGCTCCGCGCCGCCCGTCACAAAGATGATCTTGGCGTCCTCGCCGCCCAGTTCGACGGCAACGTCAACATCGGGATAGAGGGAGCGGATGGCGCCGTACGCCGCCTGTACTTCCTGCACAAAGGAGATCTTCCCGCGCTGGGCAAGACCGAGTCCCGCCGACCCTGTCACGGCGGCTCTATATGTTTCTCCGTAGGGACGGATCTTTTCGAGTTCCGAAAGGACACACTCCTTGACACGCGAAAAATGGCGGACGTAGGACGAAGAGAGAACTGTTCCGTCCTCTTCGAGAACGCTCACCTTGACGGTCGTGGAGCCGACATCGATCCCAAGTAATTTAGACATGTGTCTATTATAACATATCTCGGGGAAAATGACAAGTATTATTTCACGGGTGAAATTTCGCGATCGCGGTTGGGATGAGAAAGCGGCGGGGCGCAACCGCGCCCCGCCGCACATTTCCGCCCCGCGCGGATTCTTACGTCATTTCGCCCCGCGCACGTCATTCCGAACGAATGTGAGGAATCTCGTGAAATCTATGGAACAGGTGCGTCCCCTTGGCGCCCCTCGGGGTCCCCGCAAAAAAACAAAGTATTTTTGCGGGGTGGTTTAGGGGAGCTGTCGAGCGTAGCGAGACTGAAGGTGGAGCGGCGCAATTCTGCTCAACAGCCCAGTGGGCTGTGAGCTGCGCCGCGACAGGAGCGCTGGCAAGCGCAGACCGCCCGCATTCTATTTCTTTCGAAGGGCGGCACGAGCGGCATCGCCGCGAAGTACGGGGTTACGGCGGTCCCTGCCGCCGTAACTCAAAACCCCTTTGCCCCTGCGGGGCACTTCCCCTACAGGGGCAGCGAGGAAATGCGGTGGGCGTGTTCCCCCCCACCACCCGCTGCGCGGGAGCCTCCCCCCCGAAGGGGTAGGCTCTGTGCCGCCGAGACCTGACCCCCTCTGGGGGTGGAGCAATGCATTCTGCGAAAAGTCCAGTGAACTTTTCGCGCGTTGCGACAGGAGCGAGCGCATTGTCCCGCGCGAGCGGTGACCGAATGCGGGTCTCTACCCGCATGAGACAGGTGGCACGGCGTAGCCGTGACGAATGGGGGGGACATTCCCACTTACTGCGCGTAGCAAAACCGCGCTTTTGCGGAGCGCACCCCATTTGCCACACTACCGTAGGCTTAATGTCAATACATATAACGTATTCGGAGCGACTTAATTGATGCACAGCGCAAGTTCGCTCGAACGTATTTTGTTTTGAAGGACACCCCTTCCGCCCCCTTCGGGGGCACCCTCGCACGCGGGTAGAG
>CANQUD010000051.1 GCA_947626935.1 uncultured Clostridia bacterium
GTTGCGGGGGTAGGATTCGAACCTACGACCTCCGGGTTATGAGCCCGACGAGCTACCTGGCTGCTCTACCCCGCGATAAAAATATTCGGCTCTCACCGAATCGCGTATCCATTGTAGCGGAATACTCGATATTTGTCAATCGATTTTGGAACAAATTCAAAAATTATTTTTTCCGATCGGAAATTTACTCCGCCCATTTCTTCCCGTCCCCGCAAAAGGGCGCAAAAACCGCCCCGACACAACAAGAAATCGAGGGAAACTTCCTCAAGGCACATTTCATTTTCCCGCAAGGGCGGAAATTCCCAAAAACCTTATTGCTTTTTCGCGGGGGATATGGTATACTGAAATTCGCCATGGAACTCTTTGACGCGAAAAAATTCCAAAACAAGCGCATATGTGTGGCTTTTTCGGGCGGGATCGACTCCGTCAGTCTCCTGCATTCCCTCAAAGAGCAGGCAGAAAGTTGCGGCATCACCCTCTCCGCGATCCATATCGAGCACGGGATCCGCGGGGAAGAGTCCG
This sequence comes from uncultured Clostridia bacterium, assembly GCA_947626935.1. Taxonomy (GTDB): domain Bacteria; phylum Bacillota; class Clostridia; order Christensenellales; family Borkfalkiaceae; genus Gallimonas. The sequence goes on from CANQUD010000051.1 coordinate 523, forward strand.
TCCGCGACATGGAATTTTGCAAAGATCTGTGCGAAAAATGGGGGATCCCGCTCAAAACCGTGCGCATCGACGTCCCTCGGCTCGTGCAAGAGGGCGGCGGAAGCGTCGAAAAGGTCGCCCGCGACGTCCGTTACGGAGCCTTCCGCGACCTTCTCGGACGGGGAGAGGCGGACCTTGTCGCGACTGCCCACCATGCAGACGATGTGGCGGAGACGGTCCTCTTCCGTCTCGCGCGGGGAACGGGGCTTTCTGGCATGCGGGCGATCGAGGAATATGACGGCGTCGTGCGCCCGCTCCTTGCCTGTACACGCAGCGAGATCGAGGCATACGCGACCTCAAAAAACCTACCCCATGTTGACGATTCGACGAATGGGGACGAAAATTTTACCCGCAATTACATCCGTCATACCGTCCTGCCTGCCTTTGAAAAGATCCACGGGAACGCCAAGAGACATCTCGTCGGGTTCGCCGCGCTCGCCGCGGAAGAGGACACTTTTTTGGAGACGCTCGCGAGGGAGAAGATCGAATACGTCGCGGGGGAAGCATGGGTGCCCGTGGACCTTCCCGACGTCCTCTTCGCCCGCGCCTGCCTTCTCTGCATGCGGTCGAACCGCGTAGACGGCTCCCGCGCGAATATCGAAGAGATCGAAAAACTCAAGACGCTCCAGAGCGGAAGGAAAGCCGCCCTGCCCCTTTCGGACTGGGGAAAGGGACTCTTCGCCGTCCGCGAGCGGGACCATATCGCGTTCTTCCGCGCGGACGGGGAGACGTCCTGCGCCGTTCCCTTCGCGCCGAAGGCGGGCGAGTACACGTCTCCCGTGCCCTTTTCGGTGCGGGAAGAGGAACCGTCCTTTTTGCCGAAACATCGTACAAATTTCAGGGAAAAACGCGAACTTATCGTCGATTTGGACGCATTTCCCGAGGACTGCGTCGTGCGGACGCGGAGAGAGGGGGACGTCATCACGCCCTGCAATGCGCCGAGAAAGACGCTCAAGAAATTTCTGACCGACAGGAAGATCTCCGCGCGTCTTTCCCGAAAACTTCCCGTCATCGCCAAGGGAAGCGAAGTGTTCCTCGTCGTCGGCGTCGAACTTTCGGACGCCGTCAAGGTCACGGAGAGGACGGTGCGGAAGGGGATCATCGGATAAAACCTGCAAAGGAGAATGAATATGAATCAGGACTGTGAACGCATTTTATTGACCGAAGAACAGCTCCGCAAGCGCGTCAAAGAGACGGCGGAAGCCGTCAATGTGCAATACGCGGAGACGAATCCCATCGTCGTCGGGATCCTGAAGGGGAGCATCATCTTTTACTCCGACTTCATCCGTCATCTCGACATGCCCGTGACGCTCGATTTTATGGCGGTCTCATCGTACGGAAGCGGCGCCGTCTCCTCGGGGAAGCTCCGCATGAAGAAGGACCTCGATTCCGACGTGAAGGGCAGGGACGTCATCATCGTCGAGGACATCATCGACAGCGGCTTTACCCTCGCCAACCTCAAGGCGCTCTTGATCGAGAGAGGGGCGAAGTCGGTGTGCATCGTCACGCTCCTGAATAAGAAGGGGAGACGGGAATACGACATTCAGCCCGACTACAACTGTTTCGACATCGAGAATGAATTCGTCGTCGGATACGGGCTTGATTACAACGAGAAATACCGCAATCTGCCCTATGTGGGTGTTCTGAAGCGGGAAGTCTACGAAAAGTAAGGAAGGGAAGGTTTGCCGTTCGACAGCGCACAACTGAACAGGCTCATCCGACGCGTCGCGTTGGGTGACGGGTCCGCCCTCGACGAGATCCTCGGTCTTGTCGGGAAGCGGATGTATGCGCTTGCCCGCGGCATCACGGGGTCGCATGCGGACGCCGAGGACGTCGTCTCGGACAGCTTTCTGAAACTGGTCCGAAGCGCCCCGTCCTTCAAAGAGGGAAACGGCTATGCGTACGTCATGCGCATCGTCCGCAACACCGCGCTCGACTTCTTGCGGAAGAACAAGCGGACGGCGACGGAAAATATCGACGAATTGTTTTCGCTTGCAGACGAGCGCTATTCTCCCGAACATCGGGAGGAGGCGCTCCTTTTGGAAAGCGCGATCGGGAGACTTCCCCCGCTCGAGAAGAGAATGATCTATTACCGCTACTATCTCGACCTCACCGTGCGGGAGATCGCAAGGGAAGAGGGGATCGGGAAGTCCTCGGCGGAGCGGGCGGTCGTCCGTGCCGAGGAACTTTTGAAAAAATTTCTGAAAGCGGGACAAACGGAGGGGGAATAACGTCAATATCATGAAGGACATGAAAAAAGACGCATGGATCGAGGAGAAGATCAGCTCCTACACGGAGGGGACGAAAGACGTTGAGATCGATCTTTCGGCGGCGAAACACGCCGTCTCCGAGGAGCAGACGAGACGGGAGAGCGCGAGACGGAGAATGCGGATCGGGCTTGCTTCCGCATGCGCCTGTGTTCTCCTCGCCGCCTTCGTCACAGCCTTTCTTCTTCCCGGGAGAGCGGACCTCGGTCCCGCGGGCGAGGCTTCCCCGCCGGGCGGATCGCAGGGACCCGCGGCGAGCGATCCTTCCCAAGGGGACGGAGAGGGGAGCAGCGCTCCTTCCGTCCGCTATGAACTGGCGACGGCAAAGAGGGGAACGGCAGGTCTCAACGAGCTTGCGGCGACGTACGGCGACAGACTGCGGAAATTGACCGATCTCGGACTTTCCGCGTCCGTCAACGCCGCCTATACCGTCTATTATGTGGAAGATGAGGCGGTCCTGCTCAAGACGGAGCTGCTCTATCTGCAGACGGGGACCCGCGTGATCGCGACGGTGTACACCGATCTCTCCGACGGAAAGTATCGGGCGGAGGAGCTGGAGAAGTACGGTTTGCTCTCTCTCAAGAACGGCGCCTACATGTACGAACGGGAGACGCTCGTGAACGGAGAATATGTCTGCTACGGCACATTCACCGCCGCGGGAGACGAGTACTGCGTGGAATTGCAGTCCTCGAGCGAATCGGCATTTTGGGAATTGATGGATTACTTGGTCTGAACGGTCCCCCGTTTCTGACCAAGTTTTTTCATTCCGTACGGAAAAATGCGGAAAATTTTTTTATTTTTCGGGACAAAACCCTTTTCCCGAACGTTGTAATGACAAAGGGACCTTTCCCGACAAGGAGAAGATCATGAAAAAAGTGTTCATACCGCTCGCCGCGACAGCTCTCGCGCTCGCATTTGCGATGACGGCATGCGGGGGACTCAACAACGCGACGCAGCTCGGCGCTCCCAAGGAAGTCGAACCGCTTTCCTACTCCGAGGCAAACAAGTGCGACCCCTCTCTTCGCAATGCGGCGAAGGAATTTGCAGCCGCATTCACGCCCGAGGCGGTCAAGGAACGGACGGAGAACACCGCCGTCTCGCCCGTCTCCGTCTACCTCGCCCTCGGGCTTGCCGCTGAGTGTGCCGCGGGGGAGACGAGAGAGGAACTTCTGCATGCCCTCAAGACGGACGGCAGTTCGCTGAAAACAGGCTATTCGGACTTCTACCGCTCCGTCATTGCGATGTACGGAAGCGGGAAGGACATCGAGGCGCGGGTGGACGTCGGCAATTCCGTCTGGGTGCAAGACGGGTTTCCCGTCAAGCAGGACTGCATCGACGTCCTGTCGAACAGCTATCTCTGCTACTCCTACGCGGCGGACTTCTATCAAGACAACAAAGCTGCGAACGAAGCCGTCCGCGCCTTCGTCAAGGAGCAGACGCACGGACTCATCGATCAGGACTTCGAACTCTCCGATGAGACCGCCTTCGCCCTCATCAACACCCTCTATCTCAAGGAGATCTGGGGGCACGGCGAAGGTCTCGACTTTACCGAGGCGCAATATGACTTCACACAGGGGGACGGAAGCACCAAAAAATGCAACTTATTGTGCGGTGCCTATCAGAGAGGGCAGATCTATGAGGCGGAGACGTTTACCCATTTTTACGTGACGACGCTCCACGGCTATCGGCTCAAATTTCTCCTGCCGAAAGAGGGACACACGGCGCAAGAGGTGTTCACGGAAGAGAATTTCGCCCTCGTCAATGATATGACGGACTACCGCGCCTTTGAGGACGACGGGCAGACCCAATACTTTACACGGTGTCTCTTCCCCGAATTCGAAGCGAGCTACAACGCGGACGTTAAGGAAATTCTGAAGAAAATGGGCATTTATGCGCTGTTTTCGGGAGAGGATTGTGATTTTTCGACGTTGACGGACGAGTGGGTCAAATGCGAAAAAGTTCAGCATGTGACGAAGCTCGAGGTCGACAAAGTGGGCATCGAGGGCGCCGCCGTCACCATCGTCGACATGGAAGTGGAATCGGGTCCCCCCGGGATGTTTGAGGGGATCTGTGCGGACTTTACGGTCGATCGCGCCTTCGGCTTCCTTCTGACCGACCGCTTCGACACCGTCCTCTTCTCGGGGATCGTGAACAACATTTGAGAAGGAATTTGCTGCACTCGGAATGAGAGGAGTGTCCCCCCACCACCCGCTGCGCGGGAGCCTCTTTGCGGCGGTCCCTGCCGCCCAAAGGAAGGGAGTGGGTCACCTTATTCCCTTGTCGCCCCTCTTAGGGGAGATGTCACGAGCAGCGCGAGTGACAGAGGGGTTTAACCCCTTTCCCCTCGCAAGCTCGGGGACTGTCTCGGACGGGTAGAGACCCGTCCTCGGTCACCGTTCGCGCGGGAGGATGCGCTCACTCACCGCAAAACGCAGCGCACAGCACACCGTGCTGATGCGCAAGAAATGCGTTATGCGACCCTACAGGGGCAGCGAGGGTTTCCCCCAAAGTCATAAGAGCAAATCACCGTATTTTTAACCCCATATCGATATTTCTGGAGGATATTATGAAAAAGAGTCTTGGTTTGGTCCTTGTTCTTGCGGCGGTCACGCTTGCGGGCTGCGGCGGGGCAAGCAGATGGGACGGCATGAACGGCGCCGCTCCCGAGGGAAGCTATTTCAGCCCGTCCTATGACGGTGTTACGGGCTGGGGCGAAAATTTCCGATACGACAGCATCGTCGAGACAGGCTATTCCGTCACCGACGAAGAGGACAGCGTCTATTTCTCCCTCGACAGAAACACGGCGGGGTACTCTCAGGTCCGCGCCCAGATCAACGGGAACAGGGAGATCGCGCCCGATTCCGTCCGCATCGAGGAACTCATCAATTACTTCTCCTATGACTATCCCGCGCCCGCGGAAGGGGAAGTGATGAAGTCTTCCGTCTACCTGACCGATTGCCCGTGGCAGCAGGAGCACAAGCTCGTCACCGTCGGCGTCAAGACGGAAGAGCGCAAGGTGGAATCGGAGCGCAACAACTATGTGTTCCTCATCGACGTCTCGGGGTCCATGAATCTCCTCGTGGAAGGAATGGAGTCGATGACCTGTCTCGATCTCGTAAAATACGGCATCGGGACCCTCGTCGAGGGACTCGGAGAGGATGATTACGTCTCGATTGCGACCTATGCGGGCGAAGCGGGGCAGGCGCTCCAGCCGACCAAGGCGACCGATACGGGCAAGGAACAGATCATGCGTACCGTCGACCGTCTCTCCGCATACGGTTCGACGAACGGTTCGGGCGGGCTGGAAGTCGCCTACGACCTCGCGGCACGCAATTTCTCCGAAAACGGCAATAACCGCGTCATCTTGCTCTCCGACGGCGATTTCAATGTCGGCGCCCAAACGGAGAACGCCCTCATGAGTCTGATTCGGAATAAGGCAAAAACGGGCATCTATCTTTCCGTTTTGGGAGTCGGGATCGGAAACATGCGGGACGATTTCATGCAGACGCTCGCCCTCAACGGCAACGGAAATTACGCCTACATCGACACGCCCGCCGAGGCGAAAAAGGTATTCTCCGAGGAACTTTCGGGCATGCTCGTCACCGTCGCGAAGGATGCAAAGGCGGGGGTGACCTTCTCCAAGGAGACCGTCGAAAAGTACCGTCTCATCTGCTATGATATGAAGATCATGTCCGAAGAGGACTTCAACAGTCAAAAGAAGGACGCGGGGGAGATCGGGTCCAACCTCTGCGTGACGGCGCTCTTTGAGGTGGAACTCAAGGACGGCGCGGAAGAGGGGGCGAGCCTCGGGAATGTCGAGATCAGGTTCAAGGATGTCGCAAAGGGGGAAGAGGCGCGGACCGCGACCGCCGAGATCGTCAATACGCCCGCCGAGAGCGAGGACGCGGTGTTCATTTCCTGCGTTGCGGAGTTCGGACTGCTCCTGCGCAAGTCCCAGTACAAGGGAGATGCGAGCTATGAAGGGATCCTGAAACGTCTTGCCGAACTTCCCGTCTACCTCGGGAGAGATGTCTACAAGTCCGAATTCCGTTCCTTGGTCGAAACAGCCGCAGGCAGGAAGAATTGAATTCGGGAAAGGAATATGTTTCGAACGATTTCTTTTGCTACGCAAAATAAATACGTTCGAGGGGTTAGTTCTGTACATCTCTCATGCTCCGCTGCCGCGCCTTCCGCCTTTCAGACGGACATTAAGCCTGCGGTAGTGTTGCGCGTCGCGACACTGCGCAGTTTGCGCGGCTTTGCGTTTCCGCAAAGCCGTCGCCTGAAACGCAGGTCGCTCCTTTTCCAAAAAATCTTGCTTCGCAATATTTTTTGGATGCCCTTG
>CANQUD010000052.1 GCA_947626935.1 uncultured Clostridia bacterium
CATAAATCCACCATGTTCACCTGCTTCGCCGCGGGGTCCATCCTCGTAGCTGTGCCTGTCGTGCTCCTCTTCGTGTTTCTCCAACGCTACTATGTAGAGGGCGTCACCGGCGGCGCCACAAAAGGTTGATCGCCTCATAAGCGAAATTCCGATCGAACAAAAAGACTCCCGCACGGTCTTGCGGGAGTCTTGACATATGATTCGAATTATGATACAATAGTATCGTCGAAAAATCGTACCCCATGTCATCATTTTGCATAAAAATATCAAGACGGGGTACAATTTTTGCGTCGTCGGAACGCCCGTTCCGAACGCTATGCGGAGAGAAAGATGATCGAAACACTCGAAGTGACCGTTCCCGCTCCAAGCGGGGAACAAAAAAGAAAAGCGTATATCTACCTGCCGCGGTCATACGACGGCACAAAAAAATTCCCCGTCCTGTACATGTTCGACGGGCAGACCCTCTTCTTTGACGAGACTTCGCCATTCGGCGACAGCTGGCGGATGGGGGAGATCCTCGACGGGCTTCAAGCCGAAGTCATTGTCGCCGCCGTCGAGGCGGACAGAGAAGATCGGCTGACGGAGTATTCTCCCTTCCCGTTCACGTCCGAATTCGGCGCTTCAGAGGGGAAAGGAGCGGCATACACGGACTGGCTCGTGACCGCCTTCAAACGGACGGTCGACGGGGCGTACAGGACCCTTTCCGACCGCGAAAACACCTTCCTCGCGGGCAGTTCGATGGGGGGACTCATGACCCTCTTTGCGCTCTGCCGTTATCCCGACGTGTTCAAGGGCGGGGCGGCGCTTTCGCCGAGCCTCTGGGTCGCGCCCGAGAGGGTCGGGGAGATGCTCGAAGGAATCGCGCAGAACACTTCCCTCTACATCGATTACGGCGAAGAGGAGCTGAAACGCCACGGCGAACCGCAGAAGGAAGGACTTCGGCGCTGTCTCGATACCTTGATCGGGAAGGGCGTGCCGTTTGATTTTCGTCTGATCGCGCACGGCGGGCATAATGAAAAGTCGTGGCGCAGGCAGATCCCCTGTTTCTTGCGGACGCTGAAGCTTCTGTAATACCGCAGCTTTTTGGGAAATGAGGACTCGGGAAAAGAGTCCTTTTTTCATGTCAAGGACAAAAAATCGTCAGAGATTGAGGTTTTCTTCCGAAAAGAGAGGGCAGTCCAAAAATTCGCTGACGGTCATGTCGAATCCGCGTGCGATCAGGATCGTAGTCGAGAGGAGATTGTCCTTCACGGTCTCATGAATGATGTTTTTCAAGGTCGAATGGCTCACGCCGCTGTTCATCGCAAGGCGGTAGCGCGTCATATTTTTTTGTTTCAGAAGTTCCTGTATCCGAAGCGCCAAAGCATGATCAACATTATGGTTCATCCCGATCCTCCGTTATGGCTTTGTATAGCTATAAAATACAAGAAATTTTTGGAATTATATGGTTGCATACAACCATATTTTGTGATATAATGATGACAAATCACTTGCTGGAAGGAGACAAATCATGAAAAAATTTATGACGATCTTCGGTGCGATCCTCCTCGGGACAGCCCTTTCCGTCTCCCTTGCCGCCTGCAATGACGCGGGGAACAACACGCAGGGGGAAACGGGCGGGCAGGAGCAGCCGTCCGACCAAACAAAGCCGTCCGATCAGACGAAGCCGACCGATCGGACGCCCACTGCCGCGCAGGTCGTTTCGGCGATCAAGACTTCCGTCGAGGCAACGGAGCAAGCGTATGACTTTGAATTCCACCTTGCGGGAAGCATTTCGGTCGGCACCATGCAGTCCCCGAACGCAAACGCAAATTACGTTTGCAGCTACAGATACGATCGGGAAACGGGGGAGCTTTCCTTCAAACGGGTGACGAGCGGTCTCCTTCTCTATGATGCAACGGAGTATATCTATTCTTCGGGAGAATCGCGTGTCGCCGTCAAGATGAATGAGAAAAACGAGGTCAAGAAGGTGACGGTCGGCTATGAGGATAGCGAACTTTCCATGATCAACCTTCCCTTCACGACCCTCATCGGGTCGCTCTCGGCGGGCGAGATCAAGGACATCGAGAAAGTCTCCGCGGACAACTACAGCGCAAATCTGCAGCTTTCCTCGGAAAACGCCGCCCTGAATGCGCTCTGCACCGTCCTCGGGAAAATGGATACGAGCATTGACCTCAAGGGCATCGCCGTGACCAATCCCGTGAACGGCATCGGCTTTACTTTCACGATGAAGGACGGAAAGATCACCGACTATACGTTGACAGCCGCCGTCTCCGTTCCCGTGAAGGGGGTCTCGGTCAGTTTCGACCTCACCTATGAACAGCATGCAAACAAGACGCCCGTCACCATTCCGAGTCTCGCGGGGATCGTCACGGACAGCTCCGAGATCTCGAGGGAGCTTGCGGCGATCGCAACGGCGCTCACGGGCGTCGAGGACGACAGCGCCTATTCGCTCGATCTGGAAGCCGTCAACGAGTTCGACCCCGGGTGGACCGTCCTTGGGACGGAGGACAGCTACAAGGCACGTCTCTATAAGAACACGACGAGCGACGGCACCGTCGATTTCAACCATTCCTACGAATATCAATCCCACCATGAAACGCAGGGCAGAGAAACGTACTCGTTCACGATCGGGAACACGACCGAGGACGGCGGGACTTACTTGCGCTCGCGGAAGGGGAGCGATACGACGGAGAAGATCGAAAATGTCACGGCAGAGACGCAATTCGACCTCTTGACGGGACTTCTTCTGCGCACGGCGTCGGAGTTCGACTGCCTCAAAAAGACCGTCAGCGGGACAAAGACGACGTATGAGTTCTATTTTAAGGACGCCGTTGCGGCGGGGATCCCCGAAGAGGTCGTCGCCCTTCTCGACACCAACGACGCGGAAGGGGTGCTCGATGTGGAAAACTACTTCGATGAGGGGAACTATACCGTCAAGGACGCTACCCTTGTCGTGGTCATGGACGGGGGAGAGGTCAAGTCCATGAAGATCGATACCGAGATCAGATATGCCCCGGTCGGCGGGGAGTATACGGAAAATACCGTCACGCTCAACGATTCGGTGACGCTGACCGTCAACGACAAGCTTGATAAGGCACAGGGATACAAGGCGCCCAAGAAGGCGGGGGGACTGATCGGCGGTCTCGAAAATATTCTTTGATGTTACCGAAAACTCGGCTGACGGACCGTCAGCCGAGTTTTATGGAAGGATAGGCGCCATTCGCCGCCGAACGTCATGACCGAAAAAAGGCGGGCAGAACGATCAAGTTCTGCCCGCCTTTTCTCCCCGAAAGGATCGAGTTTTCCATATGGCAAAGAAACGATTTATCAATCGACTTTGACGCTCTCTTCCGCCGCTTCCCTTTCTTGCGCCGCGAGATTTCTCCATACCCATATCATGACGGGAAGGGTAATGAGGATCGCTGCCGCATCTGCAATGGGAGCCGCCCATGCGACACCCATGACGCCCAGTCCGAGGGGAACGAGAAATGCGCATACGATCAACAGAACGTCCCGAAGGAAGGAGAGCGGCGCGGCGAGCTTTGCCCGTCCGATCGACTGCAAGAAGATCGCGCAGACCTTTTGCAGGCAAGTAAACAAAAGGAACATGAGGTAGATCCTCATGCACGGGACGGCAAACTGCATGTAGAGGTCAGCGTCGAGAGTTTCCGAACCGCCGCCCGCACCGAACATGGAAATGAATGCGCGGGGAAGGGTCTCGAACAGAGCCGTAAACACGAGACAAATACCCGCCGTCCATAGGAGAACAAGTTTTAAGAGCCGTTTCACCCTGCCGTAATTCTTTGCTCCGTAATTGTATCCGACAATGGGCTGTGCGCCCGCAGCGATCCCGATCGCCACATTGAGAACGATCTGGAACAGTTTCATGATGACGACGAATGCCGCAAGAGGGATGTCCGCGCCGAATTCGCTCGCCTTGCCGTAGCGTACGAAGAGGAGATTGTTCACGACCGTCGTGGCGACGATACAGAGCTGCGTGAGGAAGCTCGACGTGCCGAGCGCCATGATCTTGGAAAGGATCCTGAAGTCGGGAACAAAACTTTTCCATTGGATCCTGAACGTTTTGCTGCGCACAAGATAGAGGGCGCAGATGACGAAACTCACAAACTGACCGAGGATGGTTGCATACGCCGCCCCTTGGATGCCGAGGTCGAGCGCGTAAATGGCGACGGGATCGCCGATGATATTGAGGACTGCGCCCACGGTCATGGCAAACATGGCATAAGTGGGTGCGCCGTCCGCACGGATGATCGCCGCGAGGCAGTTTTGCACGAGCGCAAGCGGCATCATGGCATAGATGATCACGCCGTAATCATGTGCAAGCGGGATGTTCGCTTCCGTCCCGCCGAGGAGCATCAAGAGGTTGTCGCCCCAAAGATAGGCAATGAGGATGACGATGCAGCCCGACAGAAAGGAAGCGAGTACGGCGTTTCCGACACCGCGGTGGATCTTTTCGCCCTTTCCTTCTCCTAAAGAAACGGAGAGCCATGCCGCCGCACCGTCTCCGAAGAACAGGGAAAGTCCCCAGCCGACGACGGTGATCGGGAAGATCACGCCCGTTGCGGCGTTGCCCAAATATCCGACTTTGCTGTTCCCGACAAAGATCTGATCCACGATGTTGTAGAGGCAGGAGATGATGAGGGAGAGGATGCACGGGACGGCAAACTTCACGAGAAGTTTTCCGACCTTTTCTTTGCCTAAATAATCGCTGTTTTCCATAAAAACCTCCGAAAAAAGAGCAAAACGGCACGAAACTTTCCGTGCCGTTCAAAAAAACGACACCTGTGACCGCTTCCGTACCGTAATCAGATTTACGCGCCCGAGCGCCACATGTGTCGTTAAGCTCTATGAAATTCTATGGAGATGATACCAGAAACCGCCGCAAAAGTCAAGCAAATTTCAAAGCTGCGGGCAGAAAGCCGAAATCAGCTTGAAACGATCTCTCTTGCGGTCGTCTCGATCCCTTTCGAGGTCGTTTTCATTTTGACCGTATCCTTCTCCGTCAATTTGAAAGTTTTCGTATGCGATCGAAATATTCGTTCCGTAAAATGCCGCGGTCGACGATATCGACGCGTTTGCCCGTCGTGGGAGGGCGGAAGAACTGTCTGCGCGTCCCTTCATAGACAAGTCCGCATTTTTCCATCACGCGGGAGGAGCCGATGTTCTCCGCCGCATGGCTGCCGTTGATACGGGAAAATCCCACTTCCTCAAAGCAATAGCGCAAAACTTCGGAAAGAGCCTCCGTCATGATGCCCTTTCCCCACCATTGTTTGCCCATGCAGTAGCCGATTTCGCCGCTTTCCTGAAAGTCGTTCGCGCGAAGGACGGAAATATCGCCGATGAGGACATTTCCCTCTTTCAGGACGATCGCCCAATGGTAGATATGCGGCTCTCCGCTCTCCCGTTCCCATAGCTTGAGAAGAGTCCGCGTCACTTCGATGTCCCCGTGCGGCGACCATGTGAGGTATTTCGTGACGTCGGGGTCGTTCATCCAATGCGCAAACGCCTCTTCGGCGTCGCTCGCCTTCCACCTGCGAAGGAGCAGCCGCTCCGTCTCGAGGATCTTTGTTCCCTTGTGTTGCATGTCCTTCTCCTCGGAATCGAACTTACCGTTTTTTTGTTTTCGGCATCGGCAAGTCGTCATACATTGCCTCAAATAATCCTGTCAAAAAAGCCTTATCGTCCACATTGTCCACATTGAGCATTTCCTTTGCGCCCTCATACGGCAAAGAATACTCCGCTTGGGGCAAATAGGATAGAGCTGCCTTCACGGGTTTCACGAGCAATCTGTCATCGTAGATCCCGCCGACAAGTTTGCCGCGATAGTAAATCAAAAATTCACCCATCATAGGCTTGTAAGTGATGTCCTGTAAGCCTGAAAGTTGCTCTGAAATAAAATTCAAATATTCCTTGCTTGACGGCATAATTCCTCCGCGAAATGGAAAGTTACGATATAAAGTTTTCGAGCCTGTACTGTTCTACGACTTCTTTCCCCACCAAAGTGATCGCCTGTTGCGGGCAGAGGCTGATACAGCGGTAGCACATGGTACAGTTCCCGAGAGGCACGGCGGTTCGATGTTCGACCGTGAGATTTTTCATCGGGCAAATGTTTACGCAGACGCCGCACCCGACACAGCGCGTTGTATTTATCTTTAATTTGTCGGAATAGTTTTTCGTCTTGCCGTAAAACCAGAGCCTTTGACCAAGCAAGCCCACGAGATGGGGGAAGGGTCCCAAGCCGTCTTGCGGATATTTTCCGCTTTTGATCTGCAAGACCGCACGCCCGATCTTTTCTTCCGCACGGCGGATGATCGCAATGTTCTCTTCCTTGCTTTTCTTCAAAAGTTTACTGTCACAGACGCTGTCCGGCATTTTGAGGTGCAGACCGCCCAAGACAAGAGCGCCGCATTTTTTCAAAAGCCGTGCCGAGCAGCCCGCGCCGTCTCCGCTGAACGCACCCATGGTCACAAGACAAAAGACCTTTTTTCCTTTCCATAGCGCAGTGTTGCGAGCGAGAAAATCTTGTACCATTTTGGGAGCGTTGGAATACTGCACGGGATAGCCGAGGACGATATACTCATATTTTTTCAAGGCAGAGAGGGCGGCTTCATCCTCGATCGCAAAGACGGGAGCTTCCTCATCCAACAGGTTTACGAATTTTTCAACGCAAAACTTCGTGTTGCCCGTCCCGCTCAAATAGATCGCACAATATTTCTTTTCCATCTCGCTCCGCAAATTCTCTGTTTCTCGCTGTTATTTTACCATAGATCCATACAAAAATCAAGCGTGACGTTGCCAAAGACTCATCAAAAAAGAACGCCGAGGGGACCCTCGGCATCTTGGTGGACTTGGTTTCATTTTCGATACGGAAGTGAAACGTTTCAAAGCAAAACGCCGCCCGATCCCCATAAAACTTCCGAAAAAGATTTGCGTAGCAAAGATTTTTCGGAAAAAGGAGCCGCAGGCGTTAAAAGCATAAGGGTTGCCATTCGGCAACCCTTTGCAAAACGTCGTCCATAAAACTTCCGAAAAAGATTTGCGTAGCAAAGATTTTTCGGAAAAAAGGAGCCGCAGGCGTTAAAAGCATAAGGGTTGCCATTCGGCAACCCTTTGCAAAACGCGCCTTGCGGCGACGC
>CANQUD010000053.1 GCA_947626935.1 uncultured Clostridia bacterium
CTGTGAGCTGCGCCGCGACATGAGGCGTGGCATCGCCGAAGGGCTTTGCGGCGGTCCCTGCCGCCCAAAGGTAGGGGAGTGGGTCACCGCAGCTCCTTGTCGCCCCTTTTAGGGGAGATGTCGAGGCGTAGCCGAGACAGAGGGGTTTAACCCCTTTCCCCTCGCAAGCTCGGGGACTTCCCCTACAGGGGCAGCAAGGAATACCCTCTCCATGGGAGAGGGATGTCGCACCGCGACAGGGAGTGGGTCACCGCAGCTCCTTGCCCACCCCTTGAGGGAAGAATTTTGCATTCTGCCAAAGATTGATAATCTTTGGCGCAAAATTCTTATAGCAGTTGCCCATATGCGCGGGCAAATGCCGACCAAACGCGGGTCTCTACCCGCGTGCGTGGGTGCCCCCGAAGGGGGCGGAAGGGGTGTCGTTCCAAAACGTGACACCCCCTCAGCCTCGGCAAAGGCAGCCTCGGCAGCTCCCCCTCAAGGGGGCGCCAAGGGGTGTCACCGCTTTTCACGTCATCCCGAGCGCAGTCGAGGGATCTCGTCTTTGAGATTTCTCGTCGCTTCGCTCCTCGAAATGACGTTAAGGGCATTCCCCCCCACCACCGCCTACGGCGGAGCCTCCCCCCGCTGGGGGTAGGCTTGCCCGCTCCATTCTCCATTCTCCATTCTCAATTCTCCATTTTCCATTCTCCATTTCTTTCACCCATATGTTCCCTTCCGCATACAATGCAATAGACCGAATACGGTTTACGGAGGAAACAAATGTCTTTTTTCTCAAATTTCCAGTCTGACCGCTGCCCCGGGACCATCACGGGCAACCCGCTCGGCGGTCTTAACGAAAAGGTGTGTATTCAGGCGGAAAAGATCTTCGACGCGGGGATCCTGCAGACCCGTCTCGAGAATTACAACATTCCGCTCGCCGATCTCACCCCGTCCGATCCTACATATCCGCTCACATTCGTCAGCGCACGCTCCACGACGAGCACGGGGACAATTTCAAATCTCTCCGTAGAGCGCCAGAGCGACGGCTGTCTCGCACGCGTTCAGGCGACGGTGACCGTCCCCTTGGAAGTCGTATATGTCGACGCGAACGGCACGGAAGGCAAGGCGACGAGCAGCCTTGTGCTCAACGAGGACGTTCTGATGTACGTTCCGCCCGCATCGATCATGCCCTTCACGGTGACGGGCGTCGCAAGCTGCGTCTCGCCCGACGGGACATTCGACGCGGCGACGAACTCCTTCAACATCAACGCCTGCGTCACGGTCATCCTGAAAGTCGCGATGCAGGTGGAACTTCTCGTCCCCAGCTACGGCTACTGCGCCATTCCGCCCGCACAGGAGTACTCGCAGGAAGTCTGCTCGGGATTCTTCGAACTGCCGCTCTATCCGCAGGGCCGCGCCTGCAGCAAGAAGTAACGAATTTCTCCACGGAACAGGAAAAAACCGCCACTTATGTGACGGTTTTTTGTTTCGAACGCATTTCTTTTCTTCGAAAATAAATACGCGCGAGCGAACTTACTTTGTTCATCAATTAGGTCACTCCGAATACGTTATTTGCAAGGACATTAAGGTTCCCGTAGGGTACCAAATAGGGTCGCCCACGGCGGAAGTGAATTCCGCCTATGGCAAGTGATTTTGAATGTCCCCCCCACCACCCGCTGCGCGGGAGCCTCCCCCCGAAGGGGTAGGCTTACCCCCTCCATGGGAGGGGGATGTCGCATTGCGACAGGGGGTGGGTCACAGCGGTTTTCTCTCGCTGCCCCTATTAGGGGAAGTGCCCCGTAGGGGCAAAGGGGTTTCAAAACCCTTCAGTCTCGCTTCGCTCGACAGCTCCCCTAAACCACCCCGCAAAAAATACTTTGTCTTTTTTGCGGGGACCCCGAGGGGCGCCAAGGGAACCCCGCGTCACCGCAGCCGTTCATCCCGCCCACCACGTCATTCTGCCACGCGCGGGGGAGGGCAATTCCGTCAATTTTTAATTTTTCGGGCGTAAATTTGCATTCTGCTTCCAAAATCCTTTGACATCTTTTCCGAAATATGGTATTCTATTCCCGACGTGTGCGAGGAATTGCGCTCTCCACGCATCTCTTGGCACATCGCAACACGATCCATAGGAGGATAAACGCAAATGGATAAGCAGGCTATCATCGAGACGTATGCCCAGCACGAGGGGGACACGGGTTCGCCCGAAGTCCAGATCGCGCTCCTTACCGAGCGCATCAATCACCTCAACGAGCACCTTCAGCTCCACAAGCAGGACAATCACTCCCGCCGCGGACTTCTGAAGATGGTCGGCCGTCGCCGCGGTCTTTTGGACTATCTGAAGGCGAAGGACATCGAGCGCTACAGAGCCATTATCGAAAAGCTCGGGCTTCGTAAGTAACGGACCGAGGGGCGGTTTTTTGCCGTCCCTTTTTCCTATTTTGAAGGATCTTGCCGACCTTGCATGTTGAGCTTCATGACGGGGTTGGACTTTCCCTCGCGACAAATCGAAAAATCGCTGACGCGGTCATGGGACCGCGAAGGCAAAGAATAGGACCAATAAGGAGAAATGAGATCAAAATGACACCCAACTACAAAGAATTCAAGCTCTCGATCGGCGGAAGAGAAGTCACCGTCGAGACGGGCAAGTACGCGGAACAGACAAACGGTTCCTGCGTCGTCCGCTGCGGCGAAACAGCCGTCATGGTCAACGTCTGCATGTCGCAGACGCCCCGCGACGGGATCGACTTCTTCCCTCTGCAGGTCGACTATGAAGAGAAGATGTACGCTGTCGGGAAGATCCCCGGAGGCTTCAAGCGCAGGGAAGGCAGAGCTTCCGACAAGGCGATCCTGACGGCACGTCTCATTGACCGTCCCCTTCGCCCGCTCTTCCCGAAGGGACTCTTCAATGACGTCGTCGTCACCGCGACGGCGCTCTCCGTCGAACCCGACGTCGCACCCGAGCCTCTCGCCATGATCGGCTCCTCGATCGCACTCGCCATTTCCGACATTCCTTGGGCAGGTCCCACGGGGTCGGTCGTCGTCGGTCTCGTCGACGGGCAGTACGTCATCAATCCCGATGCGGCTCAGCGCGAAAAGAGCACCATTCACCTCAACCTCGCAGGCACCAAGGACGCCATTCTCATGATCGAAGCGGGTGCGAACGAGGTCACGAACGACGAAATGGTCGGCGCGATCATGTTCGGACAAGCCGAGATCGCCAAGATTTGCCTTCAGATCGAAAGTGAGATCGTTCCCGCCGTCGGGAAGCCCAAGAAAGAGATCGAACTCTATCACATTCCCGAGGACATCGACGCCGCCGTCCGCGCATATGCGAGCGAAAAGCTCGACTGGGCGCTCGACACCTTCGACCGTCAGGAGCGTCAGTCCCGTCAGGATCAGGTCGGTGCGGAAGTTCTCGAACACTTCAAGGAGATCTATCCCGACAACGCCCGCGAGATCAACGATTCCATCTACTATCTGACCAAAGAAAAGGTCCGCGCGAAGATCTTCGACAAGGGCATCCGCCCCGACGGACGCGGTCTCAAGGACATCCGTCCCATTTGGTGCGAACGCAGCGTCCTGCCCCGTGCGCACGGTTCCGCCGTGTTCACCCGCGGTCAGACGCAGACCCTCACGACCTGCACGCTCGACATGCTTGCGGCGGCGCAAAAATTAGAGGGACTCGACGACGAGACCGAAAAGCGCTACATGCATCAATATAATTTCCCCGGCTACTGCACGGGCGAAGCAAAGGCGCTCCGCAGCCCCGGTCGCCGCGAGATCGGTCACGGTGCGCTCGCCGAGCGTGCGCTCGAACCCGTCATCCCGCCCAAAGAGGAGTTCCCGTACGCCATCCGTGTCGTCAATGACATCCTGTCGTCCAACGGTTCCTCTTCCATGGCATCCGTTTGCGGCTCCACGATGGCGCTCATGGATGCGGGCGTTCCCATCAAAGCCCCCGTTGCGGGCGTCGCGATGGGACTCATCAAGAATCAGGAAACGGGCGAGTTCCGCGTCATGACCGATATTCAGGGACTTGAGGACTTCCTCGGCGATATGGATTTCAAGGTCGCAGGCACGACCAAGGGCATCACCGCCATCCAAATGGATATCAAGATCAAGGGCATCTCCGAGGAGATCATGCACACCGCGATCGAACAGGCGAACGAGGGCAGACAGTTCATCCTCTCCAAGATGCTCGAATGCGTGCCCGAAGTCAGACCCGAACTTTCCAAATATGCGCCCCGCATCATCTTCTTCCAGATCGACCCCGAAAAGATCGGCGACGTCGTCGGCAAGCAGGGCAAGGTCATCAATTCCATCATTGCCGAGACGGGCACGAAGATCGACATCGAAGAGGACGGCACCGTCTGCATCGCATCCTATGGCGACAGCGAGTCCGCGCTCAAGGCGAAGGCGATCATCGAGAGCATCGTCCACGACCCCGAGGTCGGCGACATGTTCATCGGACGCGTCGTGCGCATCCGCTCCGAGATCGGCGCGTGGGTGGAATTCGCCCCGGGCAAGGACGGCATGATCCACATTTCCAAGCTCTCCGATAAGCGCGTGGAGAAGGTGGACGACGTGCTCTCCATCGGCGATACCGTCAAAGTCAAGATCATCAAGATCGGCGAAAAGGGCATCGACTTCAAACTTCTCGAAAAGCTCAATTAAACCAAAGAACTCCCGTTTTCCGCGGGAGTTCTTTCCTATGTTGATTATAACATATGTTATATAACACATGTTATTGTATGTACGGCGCGACAGGGAGTGGGTCACCGCTTTCTCTTGCCCACCCCTTGAGGGGTGGGTGCCCCGTAGGGGCGGAAGGGGTGTCATTCCAAAACGTGACACCCCCTCAGCCTCGGCAAGGGCAGCCTCGGCAGCTCCCCCTCAAGGGGGCGCCAAGAGGAGTCTGCGTCACCGCTGTTGTTTTAATTTATAAAAACGCTCCCGCCGTGGACCGACGGGAGTTTATTGATTGATCTCCGACTTGGAGAGAAGTTTTATTTGTTCAAAGGCGAATTTTCGGACAGATGGCTTTAAGGATCGAAACGATTGAATGAGTTCCCGCTCCTCGGTCGACAGCGCATAGGGGAGAACGCCCTCTTCCCGCCCCGCCAAGTAGTCGAGCGTACACTCAAAGAAATCGGCATATTTTATCAAAATATAGATATTCGGGTCATGTGATTTTTCATGACATGCGACCGTCGTCTGCGGAATTCCGACAGCATCGGCGAGCTGTTTCTGCGTCATTCCGTTTTCTGTTCGCAATTCCTTGATTCTTTCATTGATCGTCATTTTTTCCATATCATTATTTTAACACGATTATGCTAAAATTTATTGACATAGTAACAAAATATTGTTATAATAGTATCAAATAACGCGAACGCGTTTAATAATTTGTTTTGGCTGCAAAAAGGAGAACAAAGATGGGATGGTATGAGGATTGGAAACATCGGGAAACACTGAATCGGAACGCAGCCATGGTCTTTATTCTCGTCACTTGGCCGTATTTTCTTTTGATTGTTGGTTTGATGTGTTTGATCATCGGCAGTGTGTTTTTCAGCCAATATTCCAAACAAAACGAAAAGGCGGAATATTATAATACTGTTGTGCGGGCAATCATAGAGGACCCAGGTGAAGAGTGGGGCGAGTGGATCGCTCTTTGGGAAGAGCCAAACGGTACATGGGGCGACCTCAAGGTGCCTTTTGAAAAAGTATCCGCTGCATGGCATGAGAGAGGACTTGATGTCGATTGGGATTTTGCGACTGAAACTTTTTCCAAATTGCATCCAAAGGCTCGCAGTGCCAAATTTTACGAACCGCAATTCTTTGATGACCTTGACAAGCAATACAATACGCCTATGGTCAGTTGTACGGCATACATCGTGGAAATTGTAATCGGGTGTATTTTAATTCCACTGGCAATCGTTGTCATTGTGCGCCGCATCTTTTTCTAAAGTTCATAAAAGATAAATCAA
>CANQUD010000054.1 GCA_947626935.1 uncultured Clostridia bacterium
GGAAGGGGTGTCATTCCAAATCGGGACACCCCCTCAGCCTCGGCAAGGACAGCCTCGGCAGCTCCCCCTCAAGGGGGCGCCAAGGGGACACGCCTACCCCGTAGGTCTAATGGGATGCTTCACATTCGTAACTTCGTCGCTTCGCTCCTCGTGCCGCCCTTCGACACCATAAAGAACGTGCGGGCGGGGCAGCATGAGCTTTGCGGCGGTCCCTGCCGCCACAACTTGCCCCCTGCACGGGGCGGGCGAGGGCGGAGAAGGAGAAATTTTTTTGCAAACGCTTCTTGACAATTTGATTTTTCGGTAGTATAATTCCCCAAAAGGGGGAAAACATGAACAAAAGATTGAAATTTTTTACGGTCGGGATTCTCGGCGCGGCGATGCTCTTCGCGGCGGCTTGCGGCGAGAATGAAACGGTCGGCGGCGGCAACGGCGGCGACAATGGCGACAACGGAGACAACGGCGGGTCCGAACAGCTGACGCCTGCGCCCGCCTATGAGACGGCGGACGCCACCCTCTCCGTCGGCGGTGTTCCCGCAAAGGATGCCGACATCTCGGATGAGCTTTTCGGGGTATTCCTCGAGGACATCAACTATGCCTCGCAGGCGCTTGACGACAACCTTGTCATCAACGGCGGCTTCGAGACGGCGGCGGGCGCCAAGTTCAACAACAAATACGGCTGGACGGCGGAGAATGCGACGTTCACCGTCTCGGACGAGAATACGCTCCTCGGAGACAGCTTTCGGGACCGCAAGGGGGCAAACCCCGTCGCGGGATACGCCCTCGTCACGACCGAGGCGGGCGGCGCCATCGTCAACAGCGGCTATGTGCCCGTTCCCATGGCGGTGAAAGAGGGGACGGAGTATCATTTCTCCGCCTTCTTCAAGACAAATTCCGTCAAGGCGGTCACGGTGACGGTCACCGACGGGACGAAGGACTACTTGAGCGAGACCGTCGAACTGGACCTCTCGAACGAATGGGTCAAGTACGTCCGCACGGTCAAGGCGAACGGCACGGCGAGCGAGGGACTGACCCTCAAACTCACCTTCTCCCCCGCGGGGACGGTGTGCGCCGACGGCGTCGCGCTCGAGACGTCCGATTCCACCGTCGGCATCAAAAACTACATTTATGATGCGGTAAAGGAGCTTTCTCCCAAGTTTATCCGCTTCCCCGGGGGCTGTATCACCGAGGGTGAAAACATCAACCAGACGTACGACTGGAAGAATTCGATCGGCGCCGTCGCGAGCGGGGAGAATGCGGGGGACGACGTCGTTCCTGCCTTCACGTATAAACTCAACAAGGAAAACGGCGGCGGCAGCGAGGAGATGACGACGTACGGCGAGGCGGTCACCCGCCGTCCCAACGTCAACCTCTGGGAGAACAACGGCGGCGAGTACTTCCTGATGGACTACGGCATCGGGTTTTACGAATACTTCTGCCTGTGCGAATCGCTCGGCGCGTCGGCGCTCCCCGTCGTCTCTTGCGGGTTGAGCTGTCAGGGACAGGCGTTTCCCGGGGCGGCTCTTGCGGGAAGGCACGGCAAGGGCGTTTCCGACTACATCAAGGACGCCGCCGACCTCATCGAGTTCGCAAAAGGGGACAAAACCACGACATGGGGTAAGATCCGTGCGAATTTGGGGCACCCCGAACCCTTTGAGATGAACTATCTCGGCGTCGGCAACGAGCAGTGGGATGCAGGCTCCCCGCAGAGCGATTATTTCGAGACGTATTACGAAAAATTCCTCGAGGACGGGGACTTCATGGCGACGTGCAAGAAGTACGGCATTCAACTCATCGTCGGCAACCACCAGCAGCTCATCCACTGCGAAGGTTCCATCGATTTTACGACGAATGAGGTCCGCACGTCGGGCGTCGCCAAGGACGCGGCGATCGCCTACCGCAACAAGGGGAAGATCACCGCGCTCTCGGAGTACGGCATCCACGACCAACACTACTACAACAGCCCCGTCGATTTCCTTCTCCACGCCCACATGTACGACAACTACGTCCGCGAGGGGAATGACCGCTACGAGGTCTTTGTCGGCGAGTATTCGGCGAACAACAACTCCAAGGAATCGGGATCCTTCCCCTCGCTCTATGAGGTCAATAACTGGTTCTCCGCCCTCTCCGAGGCGGCGGCGATGACGGGATTCGAGCGCAACGGCGACATCGTCAAACTTGCGGCGTATGCGCCCATGTTCGCGCCCGTCGATGCGGCATACCGCCATTGGGGCGTCGACATGATGCTCTTCACGAACACGGAACTTGTCAGGACGGCAAATTATTACGTCCAGCAGCTCTTCATGCAGAATGCGGGGACGCAGAAGCTCACCGCCTCTCTCACCCTGCGTGCAGGGCTTTCGCCGACTTTCCCGCTCAGCTCCGCGCAGGGCAAGTCCTATGACATCGACAAGCTCTACTATGTCGCGAGCCTTGACGGGGAGACGGGGGACATCATCCTCAAGATCGTCAATGCGAGCGATGACAACGTCAAGCTGAACATCGACCTCAACGGGAAGGACCTTACGGGGGTCGCGCACATCACGCGGCTGTCGGGAAAGAGGACGGACGTCAACACACTCGCCGTCTCGCCGATCGTGCCCAAGACGACGGCGGTCGGAGAATTTACGGAGAATGTCCTCGGCGTTTCGGTGACAAGAAATTCCGTCACCTGCGTGCGTGTTCACACCAAATGACAGAGGAAGCGAAAAAAAAGACGGCAGAGCCGTCTTTTTTTTGCGGCATTTCCCCCAAACATTTGACTTCACCGAGAAAAAATCATATAATGAACAAGAAAAAACACCAAAGGAGAAGCTATGAACGTCACAGAGTATTTCGGCACAAACGTCTTTAACGACGAAGTCATGAAGAACTCCTTGCCCAAGGAAGTGTACAAGTCTCTCCGCAGAACGGTGGACGAGGGCGAACCGCTCGACACTTCCATCGCTTCCGCCGTCGCAAACGCGATGAAGGACTGGGCAGTGAAGAAGGGCGCCACCCATTATACCCACTGGTTTCAGCCGCTCACCAATCTGACAGCCGAAAAACACGATAGCTTCATCGAACCCTCGGGCGACAAGGTCATCATGCAGCTCACGGGGAAATCGCTCATCGTGGGCGAACCCGACGCCTCGTCCTTCCCCTCGGACGGCATGCGTGCGACGAGCGCCGCGCGCGGCTACACCGCCTGGGACCCGACTTCTCCCGCCTTCGTCAAAGAGGGGACCCTCTACATTCCCACCGTCTTTATCTCCTACACGGGGGAGACGCTCGACAAGAAGGCACCCCTCATGAAATCCATGACCGCCCTCGACCTGCAAGCCAAGCGCCTTCTGAAGCTCTTCGGCATCGAATGCAGGAAGGTCGCGACGACGGTCGGACCCGAACAGGAGTACTTCCTCATCGACGAGGACGTCTATCTGAAGCGTAAGGACCTCATTCTGACGGGACGGACCCTCTTCGGGGCGGCGCCCTCGCGCGGACAGGAACTCGACGATCACTACTTCGGCACCTTAAAGACGCGCGTCAGCGAATACATGCGCGACCTCGACGAGACCCTCTGGTCGTACGGCATCTTCGCCAAGACCAAGCACAACGAAGTTGCTCCCGCCCAGCACGAGCTTGCGCCCGTCTTTACGACGACGAACGTCGCCGTCGACGACAACCAGCTCACGATGGAACTCATGAAGAAGGTCGCACAGAAGCATCACCTTGTCTGCCTTCTCCACGAGAAGCCCTTTGAGGGGGTGAACGGCTCGGGCAAGCACAACAACTGGTCCCTCTCCACCGACACGGGACTCAACCTGCTCGATCCCGGGGAGAACCCCGAGGGGAATCCCCGCTTCATGCTCATCCTCGCCTGCGTCATCGCCGCGGTCGACACCTATCAGGGGATCCTCCGCGCGTCCGTCGCCTCGGCGGGCAACGATCACAGGCTCGGCGCGAACGAGGCTCCGCCCGCGATCATCTCCGTCTATCTCGGCGACCAGCTCGGCGCCCTCGTCGACAGCATCGTCCTCGGCAGACAGTATGTGCCCAAGAAGGCGGTGCCCGGCTCCATCGGCGTGCCCGAAAGTCCCATTTTCCCCATCGATACGACGGACAGGAACAGGACGTCGCCCTTCGCCTTCACGGGCAACAAGTTCGAATTCAGGATGCTCGGCTCGCAGGCGTCCGTCGCCGACCCCAACATCATCCTCAACACGATCGTCGCACAGGAATTTTCGGAAGCCGTCGACGCCCTTTCCGACGCGAAGGACTTCGCCAAAGCCTGCAAGAACTACACCGAAAAGCTCCTGAAGGAGCATTACCGCATCATCTTCAACTACAACGGTTACGGTCCCGACTGGGAACCCGAGGCGGAGAGAAGGGGACTTCTCAACAACAAGACGACCGCCGACGCCGTGCCCGAGTTCTTCAAGCGGGAAAACATCGACGTGTTCGTAAAACAGGGCGTCTATTCGGAGAAGGAAGTCGTCGCCCGCGCGAATATTTCCCTCTCCAACTACACAAAGACCATCAACATCGAGGCTCTGACCCTCGCCGAGATGATGAAGCAGGACGTCTATCCCGCCGTGAACGGGTACATCGCCGAGCTTTGTTCCGTCGTCGCGGCGAAGCAGGCGGTCTCCAAAAAGGTCGTCTGCGGGGCGGACATCGCGCTTGCGGAACAGCTCTCGCAGATGAATGAAGCGCTCTTCGAGGCGGTGAAAAAGCTCGAGGTCGACCTTGCGGAAATGCCAAACGAGATCTCCGCCGCGTCGCAGAAGATGGCGCACGTCATCGTGCCCGATATGGAGACCGTGCGGCGGCTCTCGGACGGCATAGAGAAGCTCTGCTCTTCCGATTATTGGCCTTTCCCGACGTATACGGACATTCTGTACTCGGTCAAATGAGAAAATTTTTCGACCCCATATTGCATTTTCCGAAATATCGGGGCAATGGGGTCGAAATTTGTTTGCATTTCCGCAAAAATATGGTAAAATAGGACAGTCATGAAAAAAGTGATCGAAGTAGAGGACCTGTGCTGCAAGCGGTGCGCCGAGCGGGCGGAGAAGAAACTCTTGCTCCTCGACGGCGTCACGGGCGCACGGGCAAATTACAGGAAGAATCTTGTGTTCGTCGAGACGACGCTGCCCGATTCGATCCTGACGCAGACCGTTGAGCTTGCGGGCTTCCTCGTCAAGTGCATCCGCCCGAGAAGGGGGATATTTGGATGAGTTTTTGTTTCGAACGATTTCTTTTGCTGCGCAAAAGAAATACGTTCGAGCGAACTTACATTGTGCATCAGTTAAGTCGCTCCGAAAGCGTTATATGCAATGACATTAAGGTTC
>CANQUD010000055.1 GCA_947626935.1 uncultured Clostridia bacterium
TTCGCCTCGGCGCCCTTGCCTTTGGCGGAGAAAAAGACGTTGAGGTCGAACTCGTTGTATTCCCCCTGCAAAGCGATTTGACGGATGCTCTCGGGGATGCGATAAGTGAGCATCACCATGCGCGGAAGAGAACGGTAAGGGTTATTTGAGCCGATCCATTCCGCCTTTGCCCGCTGTTCGTCCGAATACGTCCAATTATAGATTTGCTCTTCTATGAACTCGCCGCTGTTGAGAGCGCGGAAAGGCGTGCCGGAGAGATAGAGATAGTAGCGCGTAGAGATGGGCAAAAAGCTCTCGTTGTAGGCGTTGTCCGCCTCGGTGCGCTTATAGGCTTCAAAGTCGAAGTCGGCGCTCTCCTCGTCGTCGGGGTCTTCAAAGAGCTTCTTCGCATTTTCCCGCCATGCACCGAAGTGGTATTCATCGAAGATGACAAGATCCCACACCTCGGTGTGGATAAACTCGTTTTTCGCCTTGATCCCGCCATTTTCGTTGGTGCCGAGAAGGTCTTGGAAGGAACCGAATACCACAATGGGGTCGGATTTTTTGCAATTTGCAAAGGCGACGTCGATATTCACCGCCTTTTCATGCGCGTCTTTATTGGAGACGAACTGCCAGCCCTCAAAATCGACATGGGAGAGAAGATCGTCCCGCCATGCCGATTCCACCGCGGGCTTGAAGGTGAGAACGAGCACGCGCTTGAAGCCCATTTTTTTGGCGAGCTCGTAGGCGGCGAACGTCTTGCCGAAGCGCATTTTTGCGTTCCAGAGGAATTTGGGGGGCTTGTTTGGCTCGTCTTTGATTGCGCGGCCATAATACGCCATCGTGCGTTGCACGGCGACGACCTGCTCGGGGCGCATTTTGAAGTCGAGCGTGCGCCCTTCTTCCGAGACGATGCCTTCCCGCAGCTCCAAAATTGCCGCGCGAACGTCCTTCTCGGTGCAGAGATACCACTCGTTCCTGTCTTTCCCCTCGTTGAGGCGGCGGAAGCCCTTGCGGCGCAGAATGGCGTGAACGTCGCCGTCGCGGAAGCAGGTGCCGTCGGGGCGCATGGCGGACTCTTTGAGGACGATCTGATATGCGAGGGTGGGCGTGCCCACCTGTTCTTTGACGCGCGTCTCCGCGTCGCGGTCGGTGTAGCCGACTTTAAGATACCCCTCGTGCGACGGGACCCCGGGGAGGCGGTAGGCATAGATCGTCGGCTCTACTTTCGGTCGTTGTTGAAAAAATTCTGGCATGGTCCTCAAATTTAATTACTTTTACGTTTGAATTCTGCGGGGATGCTTTGGATGATTTTCCACTTGTCGGGAAAATTCCTATAATAAAAATCCGCTTCCCATTGTGTTCTTGCCTCTTCTACTTTACAACCAAGATAATCATAATATATGTCGTGAACTTTTAATCCCTCGTCATAATAGATAAGCTCTATCTTCTTTTTCTCCTTGCAATTTTTTAATTCTCTCAACAAATCCGATATTTCATAAATTCTGCTATATTCAACTTCCTTTGATGTTACCCGTTCATATTTATCTCGGGAAAAAGGGTCAGATAAATCTTTTTCATCCACGTCACATTCATAAACATACACGGGGATATGATATAGACTTTCAAACATATTTCTGTATAACTCATAAATTTGAGGAACAGCTCCATCAAGATATAAATGAGTGGAGAAAGCAGGTATTTCAAGCGGATTTACTTCCTTGAAAAATGCTCTTATAGGATTTGAGGCGAAAAGTAATGCGACTTCATATGATGTTGCAAAATGCACCCAAGGTTCATAATCAACGCGCTCAAATGCACGGTGCGGTTTTAAGAATTTGCCTTCAATTTTTTTCATTGTGCCGTGATACACTTTCATTGTTTACTCCATAGGTCTAATTAAAGACTCTATAAACTGTATTTCCTCGTCGGATAAATTATATTTAGCATATAATTCGGCATCTGTCAAGGGTTTAGAAAAATCTTGCATGGGGACAAAAGAATAGGTGGCTTTTAACAAATGTTGCGTAGGTTTATGTAGCAACACCAAAAATCGGAAAAATTTCGTTTTTGCATATTCAATAAAATTGTTGGCCTCACATTCATTTTCAAAAGGTCCGATGGCAACATACGTCTCTGTGCAGATTTCATTCGGCTTTCCCAAGAACGGCTTGCCGATGACAAATAAATTTGTGTCTGTCCGCTCGCCATAAGCGGCAGGCAAAAATACCTTGTAGCCGTTTGCTAAATTCTGATTTGGAATGACGACATTGCTATCCAAAAAAGTTTTTTCTTGGTTACGACCGTAGACAAGAAGCTCTGATTTATTATCGGGAGAACTTTTCCCGACATAATTAGTAGGCAATCCGAATGGACGTTGAGAGGATATAAGCGAAACGATGTTCCCCTCATTCTTAATTTTGATTTTCCTTACAATATCTACTGCTTCATTGTATTTAATGAAAATATCACAGCCATCCTCAATAAGCGGACGTCTCGCCGTGGTGCTCGTATCATTGTGGCAGATTGTCACATCGCAGTCACCCGCATGATCTCTATCCCATAAGAAATAACAGACTCCGCCGGGAATATCAACCCCGGGGAAACAGTCAGAGGCGATTATGTAATCGGTGAGCTTTCTGATTTTTTGGTCATTGAGCATGGCGGCTCTAAATTCATTTAAGCCAAATCCCCCCGCAACCCATCTGTCGGGAATAATCATAATAACGAACCGAGGGGATAATTTTTTAGCCCGTTCAACGAATTTTTGATAAATCGGAATAGCTTGAGATTTACTTCCGCCCGTTGAAAGTTGATACGGCGGGTTGCTGATGATGACATCGAATTTCATATTGAACAGCTTCTCCAAATCGTTTGTATGGATAAATTCGTAGGCGTGGGTCTCTAACTCGTCGCCGCGGGAATACTCGCTCTCGCTTGCCCCGCAAAAGACGCACTTTCCGTTTTTCCAAGTGTGCGGGATGCGCTTGTAGCGGATATTACCCTCGGCGGTCTCAAACTTTGTCACCGAAAATTCTCCATTCGGATATTTACTGCAATACACGCCGCGGCGGGAGAGAAGGCTCGTCAGCTCCGTGATCGCAATGCCGAAGAGCTGTTTATGAAAGATATGGTCGACGCGCTCTTGAAGGTCGGGAAACTGCCGCTCCAAACCCTTGATGAGCCGCTTTGCGATCTCCCGAAGGAACACGCCCGTCTTGCAAGCGGGATCCAAAAACGTCGTGTCGGGATTTTGAAACAGCTCCTGCGGCAAAAGGTCGAGCATCTCGTTCACGATCTCGGGCGGCGTGAACACTTCGTCATTGGAAAGATTGGCGAGGCAGGAGAGCACGTCGGGGTTATAGACTTTTCCAAAGAGCGTATTATCCATTTTCCTGTACTCTCCTGTAATGGCTGATATATTTGCGGAGGAAGGTGCCTTCTCCGCTCGGCTGAATGGAAAGTTGCGTCTT